>JAYTHD010000532.1:0-21564 GCA_043732975.1 Verrucomicrobiota bacterium | reverse complement strand
TGGCCGGGAGGCGTCTGTGCCGCGGCAAACTCGCTTGGGGAAAGGCTTGTTGTTCCGGGGTTCGCTCCTTCTTGAACCAGACAAATTCGGATGGCGGGATCAGGATACCCCGCGAGCAATCCCCGGCCCTCGGCCATCTGGTCCCGATCCGCCTGTGAAATCTCGCGCCGGCTGATTTTCGCGATTGGTTCCGCTTCGGTGGAACCATAGACGGCCACGATGTCGGCTTTGGGTGCCAGCGTTTGGAAGCGGTCCAGCAGGTGCGGAAACACGGGAGCGCCGCCAGTGAAGACCCGTTCCAGGGTGTCGAGCGACTCGCCCGTCTGAGCGCAGTGCCCGGCGAGTTGTTTTAAAAATGCCGGCGACGCACTCACGCGGTTCGGCCGGTGATTATCGATCTGCCGAATCACCGGTTCCGGGCGAATTTTGGCAGGAGCCCGGAGGTCGCCATCGGGAAGGATGGAAGTGACTCCACTGGCTAGGTTGGCCAGGACAAAGATCGGCAGGGTGGATAAGTCCACCTCGCCGGCCGCCAGTTGCAAACTCCGTTCGATGACCCGCTGTTGCTCCAGCAGAAAACCATGCGAACGCACCGCGGCCTTGGGTTCCCCCGTGCTGCCACTCGTGAAGCGGATCAGCGCCGGTGTTGTGGGCAGACAGGTCTCCATGAGATCGGCGCCGGCAAAGCCGTTCGCCTTGGGTTGGATCAACGGGCGGGCACCGAAAACAGGGCGACCGGTGGAAAACTTCAGCGGAATTCGCCGGAGCGCTGGAGAAATGAAGCGCAGCCACTGGGCTCGTGAACTGCCGATGAAAGCCCGCGGGTCGCAGAGGGCGCAACAGGCCTCAATGTGCTGACGACCGGCCGAGGGATCGAGAAACTGGGCGGTCAGACCGAGTCGAAAGAGCGCACAGAGCGTGATGTAGAGTTCCGCCGACATCGGGACGAGGACGAGCACGGCGTCGCCCGGCCGGAGTCCCGCCTGGCGTAGATTCCCGGCGGCAGCGGCGGCGGCGCTCTCCAGTTCCCGAAACGTCAGCCGCCGAACTTCACCCCGGTGGACGTCCAGAATGGCCGCCTGATCCCCGCTGGCGGTGGCCCGATCCCGGAGTATTTGCGCGATGTTCAAAGGCTTTTTGCCAACAGCGCGTAGCGACGAAACGGCCGGGCATAGCGATGGCTGAGGCTCAGTGACGGATTGCCTTCGTGCATCAACGCGTGGATCACCCGGGCATAACCCAGTCGGTGGGCGACCCGATGGGTCTGCTGGGTCAACCAGCGGCCGAGTCCGGCACAGGTCCGATCGGGAATCACCGCGAGCGTCTTGAGGATGACGGTGTCGACCGGCTGGCCGCGTTGGGCGGCGAGGATGTCCGGAAGATTGAAGACATAGCCGACGGATCGACCCGCCCGCATCGCGATCCAGATCAGTTCCGGACGCACTATGGGTCGCAATTGGCCGAATTCCCGGTGGAAGGTCGCTTCCGGAATGGGTTGATAGAGAAATCCACCGGTGAAACTCGCCACGGACAGGCGATAGATCTCGCCGAGTTCCTCCCCCCACCGGGACAGGTCCAGCGTCCGCAGGGTTATGCCGCCGGCGGAAAGCTGCTGTTCCGCGTGGACGGATTTTGGGTCCTCATGCTCCAGTGATTCGGCCAACGAGGAACAATAGTGAGCGAGCGGAGTGAAGCCGGCGGCCGCGAATTGTTGCGGCCACTCGTCCGGGTGATCCGGTTCGAGAAAGAAAGCCGGCTCGTCTCCCCGCTCGGTGATGAATCGGTAGCGACGCCAGGTGTTGCCGTCCATCGGCCCGACCGCGCGATCACATCCCTGGGTGGCAAGTTCGCTGCTGGCGTTGCGCAAGAGTTCACTGCCGGCCCCAGCAGAAACCGCGGCATAGTGTCCCAGGATGCCCAATCGCTCGCCCGCCAGAGACGGTGTGCTGCGCCACCAAAGGGAACAGCGGGCCAGAATGTTGCCGGCGGCATCCGTGCAGACGCGGTGAGCATCCGCGCCTGATTCGGCAATTTCGGCCGGATTCAGCGGTGGGAGTCCGACGGGCAGGGGCGATCCGGAGGGATGGAGGCTCACGGTTTGGGCGGCGGGAGGAGGGCTTCAGACAATCTCTTCAACCACGAAGGCGCAATAGAAGAAGGCTTTGTCGCGGGCGTGGAGGGTGCGTGCGAGGTCATCCAGGGAGCGCAATCGGTCCGCCAGGGAATCCGGCCGGCGTCGATCCGCGAGCGTGTTCCAGTAGGCCAGCCGTGCGCCGGGACGCCCTACACGGATCAGTTCCTCCAGCAAGCGTTCCTGGTTTTCCTGGGAAATGTATTCGAAAATATCGCTCAGATTGAAGGCGCTGAAGGTGTCGGCGTCGACGCGACCCAGGATTTTTTCCAGCGGCGAGCAATGACATTCCAGGCGGTCGAGCCGGTCACGGATGGTGGTGAAGTTTTCCGGCCGCAAGGCCAAGGGCAGGGCACCGGCATGACGTCCGGTCAGAATCCATTGAATGTAGGGATTCTCGGCGGGATTGAGTTCGGTGAGGGCATGCCGGGTGCGGGTGAGGATCCGCTCCGCCACGTTGCCCTTCACGTAGCGGAAAAAGCTGGGGTCGCGCCCCATCCGGCCCATGACCCGGCGGGAGAAAAACAGCCGGAACATCAGGCGCCAGCACCAAGTGTCCCAGCGGTCCCGGTAGAAGGCCTCGCGTTCCTCGTACGTTCCACCGCGGAGCAATTGCTCCACCATCCGCCGCGAATGGACGAGCGGCAGGATGCGGTTTCGAAACGTGGCGAAATACCGTTCAAATTTCCCGGCGCCACCGATGCCGGATTCAATCGCGGCGGGCTGCGCATCCCAGAAGGCCCGCGTCGCTCCACCGAGTTGCGAGCGGCAGCGTTGGTAGAGCGCGGCGCGGCGTTGGCTCGGACGGGACCCGATCAGCTCGAGCAATCCGTCATGGTCCAGCCCCCGATAGGCCGCCACCCGCAGCTCCAGGCACGCCAACTGGGACGGATTCAGGTCCACCACCACGACCCGTGCGGGATCGCGGACGAGGAGCGCCAGGGCGTTGTCACCCGCCGAGCCGATCGACAGGCATTGCGACCCCGGCTGGATCGCCAGGGCGTCCAGCAGCACGTCGGCGTCCTCCCAACATTGGGCGTAGCGGATGTGCGAAAAATCGGCATGGGCCGCGGCCTCCACGGCGATGTCCGTCGCCGGCGCCAGCCCGACCTCTGCCGCAGCGACAGGCTTCATCCAGGACTTGGGCGACCGCCCCGACTAGCGGCGTCGACGGCCCGCAAACAACCCGATCGCGAGACCGCCCACGGCGCCGGCGAGGCCCACCCAGACCAGCATTTGTTTGGCCCCATTGAGCAGCGGATTGTCGAGGACGTTCATCGCGACATGATAACTGGCGAGCAACCACTGGCCGTTCTCCTTGACCAACGTGGCGGTCCACCGGCTCTGGAGTTCGAGTTCCTTCCCCAGAAGGTTGTAATTGGCCACCGTGGTGCCGAAGGAAATGCCGTGATCATTCCCGGAGAGAATGGTGAGTTCATCGGGTGTCGGCGGCGTCTTGTAGCCTTTGAAGGCGTTTTTTCCCATGCGATTGTAGAAGTCCCGCAAACCCTGATGGCCGCGGCAGACTTCTCCGTTTTGCCAGGTGACCACGACATTCGTGTGGACGTGGCGGATGACGGCATCGAAATCGCCCTTGGTGATGGCGTCGATGACTTCGGTTCGCAGGGTCCGCAATTCGTTATGGGCGGGATCTTCGGCAGCGCGGGCGGTCAGCGACGCGGCACCGGTCAAGGCCGCGCAGAGGCAGACCAACAGCAATTTGAGTTTCATGGTGTAAACAATTCGGAGTTACGGAATGAAATTGTCCGGCGTGTTATTCTATGCGGCGAGCTTCTGATCGACTGCTGGAGCACAGGTTTCCAGCGCCACGATTCCGGCGCCGCCGTGGACCTGGACCAAGCTGCCGTCGGGGATGCGGCGGGTGGCGTGGGGGACTCCCAAGACGGCGGGAATGCCGTATTCCCGGCAGATCACGGCCGCGTGCGAAAGCAATCCACCGGTTTCGGTCACCACGGCGGCGACGCGGTTCAGGACGGGCGTCCAACCGGGATCAGTAAATGGGCAGACCAAAATGGACCCTTTTTCCACCTGCAGCGCGGACTCGATACTGACGGCGACCCGGGCGATGCCCCGGGCAGTACCGGGGCTGGCCGGCACACCGCGCAACGCGTCCTGGCTGGATTGCGGCGCATAGGCGAAGCGGGAGCCGATTTCGTTGGGGGCGGCGAAATTCCGGAAACCTTCATAGCGTTCTCGGTTCGCCCGGATCTTGGAGCGATCATCGTCGAGGATATCCGTCCAGCTCATGAAAAATATGTCGTCACCCAGCCCCCGTTGTTTCGCCAGTGCAAGAACGCACCGGCGGATTTTATGGTAAATGCGACTGGAGAGGTCCCGCAACTCTTCGCGCTGCCAGAGGAAGCGACGCAGGCGATCCAGTTTGTGAGCGAAGGCCCCCCGTCGATGCAGCGGAAGGCGGGCAAGGGCGGCGGCGCGTGCGGCTTCGTAGGCGGGTTTGGGATCGGTGCCCGCGGCGTTGGTCTGTCCGTTGAGCAGGGATTGCACCCACTCGGGATCCTCGTCCCAGCGGGGACATCGCAGATCCAGTTCCCGTCGACTGTGATGCCCAAAGCGCTGCAGAAACTGCGTGGGCTCCATCCGCCCGGCCGCCAGCTCCCGGAGTGCCCGGGTCGGATCCAAATGGGTCATCGGCGGCAGGGCCGAGACCAGGGCTGGAAAATCGGCGTCAGGAAAGGCTTCCAGAAAGGCGATTTTCGCCAGGGTCACGCAGAAAATGGTGCGGAAATAATTCGATTCCGTCGTCCAATAGGCACCCGTAATGAGCTGGCGAAAGGCCGGGGTCACGTCGGCGGGAATCCTTTCAGGCCGGGCCAGCAGTTGATCGAAGCCGCCCGCGAGAAAGGAGCGGTTGAAATGATCCTGCCGGCGCCAGATTCCCGGAATGCGGAGCACCGTCGGCAATGCCCGCAGGCAGCCGGCCAGAGTGGACGGGGTGCTGATCCCGTCGCCCTCGTAATTCACCTGAACGCTCAAATCGAGATCGAACTCCCGCTCGACAAATCCCGGCAGTTGGGCGAGGCAGCGTTTGACCTCACCGAGGTTCCAGTACGGACGGCCAAAGAACATGCTGCCGGCCACGAAATCCCTCTGCAACAGGCGGATCTCGCGCAGGAAACCCTTGAGTGTCGGTTCCCAGATGAAGTCATACAGGGACCACATCAGGGGCGTACACACACCGGCCGCGACCCCGCCATCCCGGAAGTCGGCGTTGGTCCATTCGCCGGTTCCGGGTGCGAAATGAATTCGCGTGACCGGGCGTGCCTGCAGGATGTAAAGTCGTCCCTTTTCCACTGCGAACTCGATATCCTGGGGCATCCCGAAGTGCTGTTGGATCGCCCGGGCCGTACGTTCGATTTCCGGGCGGTGCTGGCGGAGCAGGGGATGGCCGGACGGCAGGGCGGCCTGCCGTCCGGCCAATAGTTCATCGGCCAGTCCCTCGCACGCCTCGATGACGACTTCCTCCGCACCCGACGTGGGATTGACGGTGAAGATCACACCGGCCAATTCGGGCTGCACCATGCGTTGGACGATATATCCCATTTGCAGCGTCTGCGGATCGAGTCCGGCGCGCCGGCAGTATTCGACCACGGACGGCGCGCGCATCGACGCCTGGCACTGAGCCACCGCGGCCGTGACTTCCTCGAGGGTGTGCCGATTCAAAAAGCTCTGGAATTGACCCGCAAAGGAATGCCCGACCCCGTCCTCGACGGAGCCCGAGGAGCGTACCGCCACGGGTGAACCCAGCGTCCGGAGCGCTTCCGCCAGATCGGCTGGGGAACACAGAAATTCAGGCACCGTGAAGCCGGCCCGCTGCAGTTCGAGCAACTGCCGGGCTTTTCCCCCGAGGTTTGGCGGCAGGGAATCAGGCGACCGCACGGAGGTCCCTTCGTGGATGACAATCCAGCACGCTGGTCCGTTTGTAATCGGCCAACCGGAAGCCATGCCGTGCGGCGAGTGTGGCCATGCGGGTGACCTGACTGGCGGTGATGGTCCCCGTGAAACGGACGCTGCGCTCCCCTTCCAGGCCCAGCAGCAGCGCCTCCGCCATGCAGCCATAGGTCTGGCCGCGTGGCAGCGGGAAGCCGATGATCTCCAGATCTTCACCGAAGGGGAGGGAGACCAGTCCGCCCTTGATCAGCAGCAAATCGGGGCGGGCTTTCACGACCTCGGGCGTGAGACTGGCGGGTACCGAGAGGTCGCACACGATGGCGTGCGGGCGGAGGAATTCGGATTTCAACGGCGCATCCACGGCGTTGAGCGCCGCGATCACCACATGGCCTTCGCCCACCGCGGCGAGGTGGGTGGCGATTTGGGCACGGGGAATCTGGCGCGCCAATCCCGCCAACCGTTGCGCGGAACCGGGCTTGGCGCTGCCCACCAGCAGGATACTCCGATAGGACGGCGCGAGCAGTTCCGCGCAGGTTCGCCCGATATTGCCGCCTGCGCCGACGACCACGAGCGTCGACTCGCTCGCGGCGCGTCCGGTTTTTTGGTGGGCTTGTTCGATGGCCTGGATCGCCAGCGCCACCGCATAACTGTTCCCGGTGGTCACCCCGAGTCCGCCCGCCGCCACGCGGGTGCCGTTGAGCGTGACAATGGAAGTATATTGTCCCAGCGAAAACAGCTGGCAATCCAACGAGCGGGCCCGTTCGATGCCCCGCTGCACCAGCGCCTGGGGGGTGGCGAGGTTGCGCTCCTCCATTTGGCGTTTGGCCCAACTGGAGGTGAACGGCAGCAGGATCGGGTAGAGCCGCACGACCTCGCCGGTCAGGGATTGAATATCCACCGAGCTGAGCACCACCGGAGCGACACGCGGGATCAGGCGACCCAGGAATTGCTCCCGCTCGGCCGCTGAAAGCGCGCCCATCGACGGTTCCAGGGAGACCAGGTCGTCATTGTCCACCAAGTGGCACAGCCAGGCCACCCGTTGGGCGGGAACGCGGGCGAGCCGAGCGTGGAATCGCGGGGCATCGTAGGCCATGAAGCGACCATCGCTGCGGAGGTCCTCCACGTTGGTGGCGGGCGTGGGGCTTGCGCCGATCAGGAAGCGCGTCAACCCCAACACATCCTCATTGGCGAGTCGCGCGCAAACGTCCGACATGGCCGCCAAAAAGCGCTTGAGATCGGATTCCTCCAGGAACGCCGACGGCTCCAGTCGCAGGGTCCACCGGTCGCTGAGCGTGGGGGCGATCCGGATGCGATGGACGTTCAATAGATAGCCCGTCAGCACCAGGGCGAGGTCGTCCTGTGAACTCAGGAAACGACAAAGAAAACTGGGAGAATGATCGCGCCGCCGGAATTCCAGGCCGATCATCAATCCCCGTCCGCGCACCTCCGCGATCACGCCAGGATACTGAGTGGCCAGGGCGCGCAAGCCGGTCAGCAGGCGTTCCCCTTGGAGATGGCAGCGGTGGGTCAACGCGTCGTCGACCAGTTCCAAGGTCTTCAGTGCGAGGGCGCAGGAAAAATCGTCGTCGGCAAAGGTGCTGGTGTGTTTGAGTTCAAAGTCCTCCCGATAACGCGGCCGTTGAATCAGCAGCGCGGAGATCTTGGCCAGGCCGCCGCCCAGCGATTTGGAGAGCACCACGTAATCCGGCCGCAGTCCGAGACCTTCGCTGGCGAGGAATTTTCCCGTGCGCCCCAGACCGGTCTGGCACTCATCGGCGATCAACGGCACGTTGTGTTCGGCACACAATCGGGCGGCGCGCGCGGCGAATTCGGCGCTGACTTCGCGGACGCCGCCTTCACCCAGGATGGGTTCAAAAACAAAGGCCGCCAGATCCTTGGTTTCCGCAAACGCCCGTTCCAATTGCGTCAGGTCGTTCAATGGAAGGCGTCGAATGGGCAGTCCGGCCAAATCGAAATCCGCCCGATAATCCGGGTTCGCCGTCAGTTGGAGGGCTCCGAGCGTCTTGCCGTGGAAGCCCCGCTCCAGGGCGAGGAAGGTCCGTCCGCCTGTTTCCAGCATGGCATGCTTCATCGCGGCCTCGACGGCCTCCGTTCCTGAGTTGCCAAAAAGCACGCAGTAATCGCCACCGATCCTCCGGTTGAGCGCTTCCGCCAGGCGCGCCGCATATTCCCGGCGCGAGCCCTGGGCTTGCATGGGCCGGCCCGACGCCAATAGCCGCTGGGCTTCGGCCACCAGCGCGGGGTGGGCGTGTCCGAGGATCAGCGATCCGTAGCCGCCGACGAGATCCAGCACCTCGATTTCGCGGCCCGCGGCGTCGCGAAAGTACAAGTGATCCCCCGCGCCGCGTTCGTAGGCGACGTCGAGACCCAGAGTCTCCAGCAGTCCCTGCAGGCGCGGCTTGAAGTGTGGCCTGACGGAGCGCTGACGGGAGTCCATTCCGGAGTGGAGCGATTCCATCTTACGGGCCGAACCTAATGGGACTGGCGGAGACGGGGCGAATCGATAATTACGATTCCGACCTCGCCGGAATGAATGTTGCCTCCCCGTCAGTCAACCGCCGGACACGTCCCGTCCGGCCGTCGAATTCCACCGCATCGCCGTCCTGCAGCCATTGCGTCAACCCGTCGATGGCGACCACTGCCGGGATCCCCAGTTCCCGGGCGACGATGGCGGAATGGGAGAGCAGGCTGCCCCGCTCGATCAGCAAACCTGCGGCCGAAGGGAAGATCAAAATCCAACCCGGATCCGTCCGTTCGGCCACCAGGATTTCACCCCGCCGCAATTGGGTGTTGCGCGGATCCAACACCTTCCGCACCCGACCCCTCACGACGCCCGGGCAGCAGCCCAATCCCTGCCGGGTTTCTCCGGTTGCCGGCGTTGAGGGATCCGCTGCGACCTGCCACGTCGCCGGAATTTTGGCGTCACCGCGCGAAGAAAAACGCCGCGGGGGAGGCGCCGCCACGCGGTAATCGGCAAATTCCCGCTGGCGTTGGTGGACCCGGGTCCGCAAGTCGGTCGGCGCCAACCGACCGGCGAGGGCGCCGGCTTCCGCGAACGCCAGCACTTCATCGACTTCGAGATGGAAAACGTCGCGCGGATCGTCCAGGTGACCGGCGGCATGAAAACGCCGGCCCAATTGGACAAACAGACGGCGCACCCGGCCGAAGAGTCGCGTCCGTTCAAAGCGCAGGTTCTCGCGATCCCGCACCCGGGCGCGGGTGTGCCGGAGCACCCAGCGGAAAACGGCGCCGCGAATCGGGTGGCCGCGAAGTGCTTCGCGAACCTTCGATTCAGCGGTCCGGCGATCCTCGGGGATTTCCGTGTGGCCGATCGGGACGACGGGCGTCGACGCCGCTCCCGCCAGTTGCCCGACGGCTCGGAGGAGCAGCAGGGGATCGTCGTGCAACGTCTGGGTTTCCAGCTTCAACTCCTCCAGGCAGCGTTCTCCGAACTTATCGAGATAAGCGCGGTAGGCCGCGGAAAAATCGGGAAACTCCGGCAGCATCGCTTCGATCGCGGCCGCCGGCTGCTGGTTCAGGGCGGTGGCTAGAATCGGGTGCCGCGCGGCCAGCGCGGCGAGATCGGTAACCCGTCTGGCCGGTTCGGCGCTGATCATGCCGCCTTCGGCACAGAGCAGAGAGTTGCCCAACGTTCCCTCCGCGTCGGCGAGCCAGCCTGTTGAAAGTCGCCGCAGCACGCCAAAGAAGATCATGGCGAAAAAATCATTCAGCAACGGCGCATCCCAGCGCGTGAGCAGTCGAGCCTCCAATTCGCGAAAATACCCGGCCAGCTCGCCCGCGGTCATCGCTTCCAGGTCTTTTCCAGGCGGCGCCAGCGCCGCGTTCAGGCGTTTTTGAAAGCGGCGGATTTTTCGGGGCAGGAGAAAATGATGGGCCACCAGCGTGCCGAGGGTGCCGGCCAGATCCCAACTGTCCCGCACGCGGCTCCAGCGGGTGACCGGCCCGAGTTCGGCGAGGATCTCCGCCGGCAACTCCTCCTTCACCCCCATCATCTGCTCCATGAAACGGCGGTTAAGGGTGAAGCCGGGCAGCAGGGCGAGGACCCGATACCAATTCAACAGGTTGTAGTAAACGCGTCCCTGGATCAGTCCGATCATGTCCCGGAAGACGGTTGCGTGGGCGCGGATCTTCGCCGGAGGCACGGCCAAAATCTGGCAGAATTGCCGGTAAACCCCCTCATAAGCCCGTCGGGCAAAGGAAAAAGTCAACGGCGTTGTCACCCCGCTGTAGCTCTCAATGATATTGCTGTTGTCCCACAGATTGAACGTTTCCGCCGCCACCTCCGAGGTGACGGGCCGCGATTGCAACAGGTACAGCGTGTCCTTTTCCCACGCCCATTCGACATCCTGTGGCCGGCCAAAGAAGGCTCCCAGTCGCTGAACCATCGCCGCCACCTCGACGACTTGAGAGTCCGTCAGCACGGGGGACGCTTCCGCAATTTGGCGGGAGATCACCTCCGCGTTGGCCGCCACGCGCCAGGTATCGGCGTTGCGCTCGCCGCTGACCAGTGTGTCGCCGAGGCCGCGCACGGCGGAAACCACCGTGACTCCGGGGCGGCCGGTCACGGGATCCAGTCCAAAGCCAACACCGGCGGCCTCGGCGTGAACCATGCGCTGGATCAAAACCGCCGGAGCCGCCGCGCGGACGGGCAATCGCTGGCGTTCCTGATAGTGCCGCACGCGTTCACTGAACCCGGAGCGCCACACGGCGACGACCTGGGCGGCCACATCCTCACGTCGCACCTCGAGAAAGGAATCAAACTGTCCGGCAAACGAATGGCCGGTGCCGTCTTCTTCCAGCGCGGAAGAACGCACGGCAAAAAGTCCACCGGCCGGTCCGAGCCGGTCCAACGCGGACTGCAATTGCTGGGCGACGTCCGGGGAAAGCGTCCACTTCCGGGCTATTTCCGATGGGACACTTTCCGCGAACGCCCCGGGCAGGACGACGAACCAGCCCGGGATGTTTTCCCCGCGACCTTGTAAAGCGGCCAGTGCCCTGGCCTTGCCACCCAGACACAACCTCCAACCTTCAGTCCCCTCGCTTGGCCAGTGGATGAAATTCATGGGGCGCGATGAAGGATCCGCACCAGCAGCGGAACGATGCCGAGGCTGAGATAGGTGATCAGCGTCCAGACTCCGGAAAACTGATCGAGTTGTCGCGCGGTGCGCCGGCTGGGTCGGGTGAGAAACCGGTGACCGAGCCACGCCGCTGCGCCCAGCAGCACCGCCATGATCCCTCCCATCATTCCGGCGAAACCAATCCGCGTCGCGGCGGCCACCGCACTCAGGGCGGTCACACTGAGTGCGGCCCACCAGGCCCAGGTCGCCGTGCGGCCACCCCAAAGGCGGCTGTAGGTGCGGACACCTTCCTCCTCGTCATCCGGGGCGCGGATTTTGCGGCCAATTTCCAGGCCAATGCCATTAAAAAAACTGACGGCGACAAACCCCATCAACCCGGCCGGCGGTGTGCTGCTCACCGGGACCCAGTCGCAGGCCGTCGCGTACAGATCGGTGAGCGGCAGGATTAACATGTGCGTCCAGA
Organism: Verrucomicrobiota bacterium; assembly: GCA_043732975.1. Taxonomy (GTDB): domain Bacteria; phylum Verrucomicrobiota; class Verrucomicrobiia; order Limisphaerales; family UBA9464; genus CANIZL01. The sequence continues at coordinate 9,920 of JAYTHD010000532.1, read as the reverse complement.
GATAGGTGATGGGGCGCTCGCGAATCCAATGCTGGACAAAAAATTCCCGCGTCATCAGGGCCAGATAGGCCCAGGTCAGCAACAGCAGGGGAATCAGTCGCGGTGAATGCCACCCGGCGATCCCGAGCTGCACCAGCGCGGCGGCGGCCGCCAGCCAGCCGAGTTCCCGCAGTTTGACCAGTCCGCGCGGGACGGGTCGATAGGCCCGGTAGCGGGAGTCCTCGGCAAAATCCTTGAATTCATCGGCAATGCGCAGTTGCAGAAAGATGCCCAGCGCGGTGACGAAGGCGGTCGCCAGCGCCGGTCCGGCCGGCCATTCCCCACCGCCCCGCAACACGCGGGAAAAGCACACCGCAGATCCGCTGAAAACCGCGATCAGCAATCCGTGGGTGAAGATCGGGAATCGCTCGCGCTGATAAATCCACCAGCGATTGCCCGGGAGACGGGCGATCCAGGAGTTCATGCCGGTGAAATCGAATCCCGCCGTCCGGGCGGTTCCGCCGGTCTCAAAAAAATTCCGGCCAGCAGCGCGGCCACGCCGCAAAATCCCGCCGCCACCCACGCGATCCGACGAAAGGCCGCCACGAAGGCCCATTGGATGGCCGTCTTCACTTGGGTTCTCTCCGCGACATTCAGCGTGGCCGGTGGCGAGGTCTCCGCCATGCGGTCGGCGTCCTGACGGAGCTGCGCCCGCGCCGCGGCGGGAAGTTGCAGGGCGGCGGTCCGGGATTCCAGGGCGGTTCCGAAGCTGCTCACGGCGAGCGGACCCAGCAGGGCGATCGCCAGGACGCCCGCCAGTCGGGTCAGCGTGCTGTTGATTCCCGAAGCCAGCCCCAGATGGCGGGTCGGTACCGCGCCGAGAACCACCGTGTTCAAGGGGGTGGCGGTCAACCCCAGCCCCGCGCCGACCAGCAGCAGTCCTGGTAAAAAGGAGCGGACAAATCCGGTGGAACCCGCAGTGACTCCCGGCAGGCTGAGCGCCCAGAAGCCCAGGCCGGTCAGCGCCGGGCCCGACGTCAACGGCAAGCGTGGCCCATGTCGGTCCACCATTTTGCCGGCGACCGGCGAGAGCAGGATCAGCAGCGCCATGAGCGGCAACTGGCTCATCCCGGCCAGCGCGGGATCATAGTGCTGGACTTGGATCAGATTCAGCGGCAGGAAAAATAACATGCCGTGAAACGCCAGATAGTAGAGCAGGCTCACCAGAACGGCCGTCTTCAGGGTGGTGGATCGGAAGATTTCCAGGGGCAGCAACGGATGGGGATTCCGGCGTTGCCAGAGGACAAAGCTGACCAGCGCGACGAGCCCCAGCACCACCGCGGCCGGCGGGAAGGGATTCCAGTGCCCGGTCTTGGGCCATTCGATCAAACCGTAGGTCAAGGCGGCCAACCCGATCGTCACCGCGAGAGCACCCCAGCCGTCGACGGCGACGCGTGGGCCAACCGGAGTGTCCCGGGGTACCTTCCGCAACAGCCCTGCGAGGGCGAAACAGGCCAGGGGCAGGTTGATGTAGAAGACCCAACGCCAAAGTCCGTCGCGGGCCAGCAGCCCGCCGAGCACCGGACCCAGTGCCGTCGCAAGAACACTGAACGCCGACCAACTGCCAATCGCCCGTCCCCGCTCGGCCGGGGCGAAGTGGGTCGAGATCATCGCCAACGCTCCGGGAATCATCAATGCCCCGCCCATTCCTTGAATCACGCGGGCCGCGATCAAGGTGCGAATTCCGGGTGCCCGACCACACGCTGCCGAGGCCCCGACGAAGGCCAGGATGCCCAGGATGAAAACGCGGCGGCGCCCGAAGGCATCGCCCAGCCCGCCGCCCAGCAGGAGCAGCGCGGCGAGCGGCAGCGAAAAACCGTTGGTCACCCAGAAGAGATGCCGCGCGCTCGCGCCGGTCTCCACCTGCATCGACGGCAAGGCAATACTCAGGGCCGTGCCATCAACGAACACCATGCTGGAGGCCAGGATGGAACTGACCAGCACCCAACGGGCCGTGGTGCGATCGGATCCGGTGCCTCCACCGGCGGAGGAAAGGTTGTTCATGGGATTGAAGCGTCAGGTTTGCAGAAGCCGGCAACTGCCGGGGAAGAACGGCTGCGGGATTGTAAAGTCATCTTCAGGCCGTGACGGCTGCGCAGGGTAATGCCCGGAAGCGGCTCCACGGGGTGTCCGGGCACCAACTGCAATTGAAAGGATTGCATCACCATGCTGAGAATGAGTTGGGCCTCCATCAGGGCAAATTCACTGCCAATGCACATGCGTGGCCCGGCCCCAAAAGGGAAGTAGGCCTCGGACACCGGTCCGGCGAAACGCTCCGGATCGAAGACCTCGGGTCGCGTCCAGAATTTCGGATGCCGATGCAGGGCGTACGGGGCCAGGACCACGGCGGAATTGGCCGGCAGTCGGTAGCCACCCACCACGTCTTCATGCACCAATCGACGCTCCAGAATCCAGATCGGTGGATAGAGTCGCATCGCTTCCTGGATCACCCGCTTCACCAATCCCAATTGCGGCAGGTCCTCCAGCGTCGGTGTCCGTCCGCCCAAAACCTGGTCCACTTCCGCGCGCAATTGCCCGGCCACGATGGGGTGCTGCGACAGCAGGTAGAGCGTCCAAGTTAGCGCATTGGCCGTCGTTTCATGGCCGGCCAATAAGAAGGTGATCGTTTCGTTCCGCAGTTGTTCATCGGTAAATCCCCCGCCGGTCTCGCCGTCCCGCACCCGCAACAAAGTGGTGAGCAAATCCCGATCCGGTCCGTCAACGGGACCCGCCCGCCGGTGCTCCGCGATGATGCGATAGACCACCGCGTCCACGGATTGCAGCGCCGTGTGAAAACGCCGGTTGGCCGCGGTGGGCACCCAATCCGGCCAATTCAACACGCGCCCCAGCCGGCCGAACGTATGCGGCAGAATGACGTCCATCGCGCGTCCAATCGTCTCCGCGTCGGCGCCGGTGTCGGTGCTGAACAGCGTCCGGCCCACGATCGTGTAGGTCACCCGCATCATTTCCGTGGCGATATCCAGTGGCGCGGCCGGCTCCCGCCGCCCCTGCCAGCCCTGCAACAGGGCGGTGGTGGCGTCGGTCATTTGGCGGACGAATCCCGCGAGGTTTGACCGGTGGAAGGCCGGTTGCGCGAGGCGACGCTGGCGTTGCCAGAATTCTCCGTTGCTGGTCAGCAGGCTGTCTCCCGTCACCGCCTGGATGAAGGCCGCGCTGCGGGTGCGTTTGTCGTAATTGTCGCGGTGAGTGACGAGCACGTGCCGGACGTGATCGGGATGATTCAGCAAATGGACGACGCGGGGTCCCAATTGAAACCGGACGACATCGCCGTGGGTGGCCGCGGAGGTGAGCATCAATCCCAGCACGTCACTGCGGAACGCGCGCAGGTTGCCCAGCCAGCGTTCTCCCGGCGGACCGGGGGCGATGCGCGTTGAAGATTCCATCCGCCGCGAGAGTTACCGGGGATAACGCCATATTTCAAAACTACGTTCCCACGCCGTCGCCACCCGCCCGCGCAGCGGCGCTTCAAGCGCGGGAAACTCATTCTTCCGGTAACCCGTCAGAGAGTCGACGTAACTTTCCAGTCGGGGGCGGACGCCGGCAAAATTCGCCAACCCCAGCCGGTCGTAGAGGGTGGCCATTTCACCCACTGGATTACGTTCCAGGTCATCAAAGCGCACCTCGTGGAAGCGTCCGTCCGGAATCAGCGACCGCTCCTCGAAGTAGGCGTCGTAGAGATCCGTGTAACGGCGCAGGATGCGATCATCGATGCCCGACCGATCCGGGCGTTGCAGATAAGTGTACCAGGTGGCGGTGTCGAAATAGTGCTGGAAGGATTGAAATACGGTGTAGGGATCCCGGTGGATGTGGACAAACCGGGCGTCGGGAAAAAGATCCAGCAGCAGCCGGATCCGGGCGGTGTGGGGAGGCGATTTCAGCACCAGGGGACGCTGATATTTGAAGCTGAGTTTTTTGAGAAACCACAGGAAGGCGTTCTTCCAGGCCTCGACCTCCGCCGGGGGGACGCCGCGAAAGGACAGGTAGCGGGCATAATGATCCTCCCGCCGGGGAAAGCTGATGCCGAGGTACAGGGAGCGGAGACTGGTCAGGCACGGGGCGAATTCCTCCTCCTGCGGCGATTGAAAATTCAGCGCCATGTTGTCCATCGGTCGCCGGGCCGGGACCAACCAGGCGAACCGGCGCGTCTGGACTGCTTCGGTGCTGAGGAAGGTCCGGGGATTGACCACCTGGTAGGTGTTGGCAAAGGCGAACTGATCGGTGTCCTGGGCGAGCAGATTGTGGAGATGCGTCGTGCCCGAGCGCCAGTGTCCCAGCACGAAGAGGGGCGCCGTCACGGGGGTCCGGGCCACCGCTTCGCCAAATCGGCGTTCCTCCCGTTGGCTGTGGAACGAATTCATCACGCTGGCGAGGGAAATGAAGGCCGCTCGATGCCAGTAGGCGGGATCCACGGCAAAACGATTTTCCCGCAACAAGCGCCACCAATCCCCGGCGGTGATGCCGGCCAGATAGTTGTTCCCGACGCTCCACCGATGCTTCAATGGTCCCGGCATAAGGCATTCCGGAAGAGTCCCGAAATCCCCGGCGCCATCGGCTCCCGGGCGTTCCTGAAGTTCATGGAATCTGGAGACTCTCTGACCGCGGCCGTAAGGATACCCGCCACCTGAATAGTGGAGGACGCTAGCCGGGAGACATTCAGCCGGAAACAGGTTTCTGCACCTTGCCGGCAAGGAATGAGAAGCGATCAACCCCCCCCGGCCGGTTGTTGACACGCCGGCCGGGGTTGTACGATACCTTGCCTGTAAAGCTTATCGAAGGTCTCCCTTGGGTATTGAGTGTCGTGCCGGGGAGGCGTTTGAAACGAATCAATTCCTCCATGAAAAAAACCCTGCAAGCATGTGCCCTCATCGCCAGCCTCGCGCTGGGCGTTCACGCCGAGGATTCGGACGATTCCGAACGCGGCTTGGGCTCGGTGCACAAATCGATCAACCGCGGCCACAACGCCGCGCCAACCGTCGGTGGAATCGGTGTGGTGACTCCCCCGATCACCTATCACAATGGCCCATTGATCCAGACGCCGGCCATTTACGTCATCTGGTACGGCAACTGGAATGCCAACAACGGCTCGGACACCCCCGCCGGCCAGCAGATCGTCGTTGACTTTTTGACCACCATCGGTGGTTCACCCTATCTGAATATAAACCAGACCTATTCAGCCGGCGCCTATACGATCACCGGCAACGCGACCTTTGGCGGCCAAACGACCGATACCGGATCGGCGGGGTTGACCCTCAGGGATTCGAGCATGCTCAAGATCATCAACACGGCCTTGAACAATGGAAGTCTCCCGTACGATGCCAATGGCATCTACCTGGTGCTGACCTCTTCGGCCAACGTCAAGAAGTCGGGCTTCTGCACCAGCTATTGCGGGTGGCATACCTCCGGCACCTCGAGCAAAGGCAAGGTCCGCTACTCCTTCGTCGGCAATGCCAACAAATGCATCAATGCCTGTGCCGCCCAGTCGATTTCGCCCAATGGCAACGCGGGTGTGGACGGCATGCTGTCCGTGATCGCCCATGAGGTTGAGGAAGCCATGACGGATCCCGATCCCTCCAGCGGCTGGGTGGACAGCAACGGCGCGGAGAATGCCGACAAGTGCGCGTGGACCTTTGGCACCTCCACCCAGCTCCCCAGTGGCGCCTACTTCAACATGACGCTGGGGACGCGGAATTATCTGATCCAACGGAATCTGAAGCACGCCACCAGCGGCGACACCTGCGTCATGCAGTAACGGATCGGCAGCTTGGCTGACAGGGACGGCGAAGCGCCACCGGTTGAATTTCAGCCGGTGGCGTTTTGTTGTTGAGTGGAGTCCGGCGACTCACTTGGATGCCGGTGCGGGTGCCGGTACGGCCGGGAAGAACTCTGTCAGATTGGCCCGGAAGTCCCCATAACTGTCCGCGCCGTGGACAATTTTCGTGGCCCAGATCACCTCGCCATTTTCACTGAGGCGCCCGATGAGGAACGAAGGAGTTCCGTGCAAACCAAAGCGCTTGGCATCCGCCGCGACGCGGGCAATGGGCCCCGCGTAACGACCACTTTGGAGACACTGCTGAACCTTCCCGACATCGAGATGAAGCGCCCGGGCGAATTGTTCGGTGGCTCCCGGATTTTTCAGGAGCGGCGTCGGATCGGTAAAGAAATGGTCGTGCGCCTCCCAGAACCGATCCTGCTCGCCGGCACAGCGGGCGGCCTGGGCCTTGATCAGACTGTCGGGATCCAGCTTGTCCGGGAGATCCCGGAAAAGATATTTCACCTTGCCGGTCCGGATAAAGTCCCGTTCGAGGTGCGGATAGACATTGGTGGCGAAGCGATTGCAAAAGGAGCAGTTGAAATCGGAATATTCGAGGATGGCCACGCGCGCCTCGCTTGAGCCGCGGAAGGGTTCCCCGCGGATGTTTTGCGAGATTACCGCGGGCGCTTCGGGAATGGCCGCGACCGGGTGGATCGGGTTGGATTCCTGCACGAGCCGCTTCAATTCCTGAATCTCCTCGACCAATTGCCCTTGAACGACCTTGAGTTCCTCCACCTGCTGCTGGAGAGATTCCAGCGTCGCCGGTGGTGCGGATTGTACCGGGCACCCCAGGGCGACCAGCGAGAGCAGCAGGGCGCGGCGAAGACGGAAATTCATCGGGATACGATGAGCGAGTGAGTGGCCGTGGGTCAACGCGCGGTCGCAGCGACAAAGAGCCCCAGGGTCATTGCCACGTTTCGCGGGCTGCGTCAGGTTCCAACCGAGTTGATGCGCCCTTCATCGTCGATACCGGCCGCCGAGCCTTCCGGGATGCACCTGCGTCGCGCCGTGTGGATCAGTGTCGCGCTCAACCTGCTCCTGCTCGCGTGGCTCTTCTGGTCGGACCGGAAGCGGAGTGCCCCCAACGACCGAAGTTCCGCGGCGCAGGTCCCTGGCGTTCGCTCGTCGGTGCCGGGCACCCGCCAGAGAAGGTATGGCCGCTCGCTGGCGGCGGTCGGGACTCCGTGGTCCCGGTTGGAGTCGACAAACCTGTGGGATTATGCGGCCAACCTGCGCCGGGCTGGCTGCCCGGAGGAGAGCGTCTGTGACATCCTCCGGCCGGCGTCGGGGAGGGCGACCAAGCTGCGGACCGAACGCCTTCGCGGAGCCGGAGATTTTTGGGCCGTCGGTGAACGACGACGAAAACTCAATCGGGCGGTGGAGGTCGGTGCCACTGCGGCGCGGAAGGAGGAGGAGCAGTTGCTGGCCTCGCTGGCCTGTCGTTCCGGCGAGCTCCAGAGTCGGCTCGATGATGAAGTCATCCAGGAGCTGACCGTGGGATTTGCGGGTCCGGAGGTGCGGGATCAGGTGGGCGAAATCGTGGCCGAGGCGAATCGACGAATCCAGCGCTGGCGGGAGCGATCACACGGATTCTTCCTGCCGGAGGATCTGGAGGCCATCCGTCGGGAACGCGACGCGCTGCAGGCCCAATTGGCGGCCGTCCTGCCGCCCGCGCTATTGGAGGAATATGAACTGCGGGTGAATTGCGTGCGGGAATTTGGGACGGATCTTGTCATGGGCGGTGGCAGCCCCTTGTCGGCTCTGCAATTGACACCGGCAGAATTCCGGGAGTTCGTGCGGATCACCGCGCCGTCCGACTTGTCGCAGGTGGGTCCGCTGGCGGATTATCAGGAATTGTTGGAGGATCCCCCCCAAAGCCCGCCGGCACCGGATCAATCGGCGGAACTGAGGTCCCTGCTCGGTGAAGCCCGGTACGAGGAGTACCTGCGGGGACGGGAGGGCGTCTATCTGGAGGCGAAGAAGCTGACCGGTGAATTCGGTCAATCTCCAGACGTGGCGCGAGCCGTGCAGGATGTCATGGCCCAACTTCAGTCCGAGATTCCGGCGCTGTACGCGCGCGCGACCGAGGATGGTGAGACCGGTCGCGCCGCGTTGCGGGAGCGTCGCGAAGCCTACCTGCAGCGTCTGGAGGAGTTGCTGGCGGCAGTTCCGGCGGATCGACGGCGTTCGTCGGCGGAACAATGGACGGATCGGATGATCCACGAGCAATGGCACCGCCCATGATGCGTCGAGTAGGGCTGCTTTCCGTCGCGCTGAACCTGCTGCTGGTCACAGCCGGAGTCTGGCGCGGTTGGTTTCATCGCGCGCCCCGCCCCGCACCCTCCACCCCGCCGGCGGTGGCTTCGCGGGTGTCGGCATCGATGGCGACTCCCGGTAGGTCGACGAATTCCGCGGGAATTGGAGAGGACGCACCGCCGGCTTTTCAATGGTCCCAGTTGGATCGCTCCACGTGGTATGCCTATCGCGATGCTCTCCGTGGCATCGGTTGCCCGCCACCCACGGTCCGTGAGATCATCGAGCCGCTGATCCGGCGCGAATACCGTCAGCGGTGGCGCGCCTTGATCGCCCCGCACGTGGCCCAATTCTGGGCGTTGGTGTGTCCCCCTGCCGAGGCGCGATTGAAGCATCTGCGCGACGCTCTGGAGGTCATCAACCAGGAACAGGAACGCCTGATCGAGGCGCTTTTTGCCGGTTATCCGCCGAAGAGCGACGACGGCTTCGGGGGCGTCCAGGTCGTGACCGAGGCGGAATCCCTCTTTTCCTTTCTGCCCCCGGAGACCCAGGATCGGGCGATTGACGTCTGGATGGAATTTCGGACACGCGAACGGGAGGTGCGGCTCGGGACATCGGTTGAAGGTAGCGAATTGGCCGAGTCGTTGCGCCGCCTTCAGGATTCGTTTCAAACCGAGTTGGCTTCCTTTCTCTCGCCCGAGGAAATGCGGGAGTTTCAGGTCCGCCGTTCCTCGGATATCGGAAAACTGAGGAATCTGGAGGGCGTCGAGCTTTCGGCGGAACAGTTGAAGGCCGTTGCCGAGATTCGTCGACGGAATGCCGATGCCATCGCCGCGTTGTCGCCCGCTGAACGGCTGGCAAGTCAGCGGCGAGCGGCAGAACAGGTGATGGGGAGGGCGGGAGAGACGGAATGGGCGGCGAACGAGCGCCGATCGATGGAGCAGTTGCTGGGGCCTGAGAAAGCGGCGGAATTGCATCGGGCGGAAAATGATGAATTTCAGAAGTTGGCCCTGATGGCTGATCGCATCGGTGTTCCGGTGACTCAGGCGACCGCTTTCTGGGAGGAACGGGAGGCGGCGGCGCGGCGGGCGGTAGAAATCGCGGCGACCCCTGGATTGTCCCGGGCGGAACGACAGGCGCAGTTGACGGGAATCCGCGGGGAAATCCTGGCCAAGGCCGCCGAGCGTCTCGGTGGAGAGCGGGGGCGTAGCACGTGGGAACGTTCGGAGCACATCTGGCTCGAGCGGATATTCCACTTGATGGACGAAGATCCCCTCGCGGACCCGCCGCCGTGAGGGGTTGAGCTTGCCTGTGCATTGCCTGCTGTGGGGTGGAGTGAACTGAGACGGGAGAATTGCGCGGTGCTGGGTGTCCCGGAGTCCCCGCCAGGAAGGGGGCGGAGGTTGTCCTCAGAAATCGTTCATTCTCCTCTCCGCGTCTCCGCGCATCCGCGTGCGCCGCCCGACCTTCAGTAGAATTTTTTTCGCACCCCTTCTGACCTTTCGACAGGGAATCCGCTTGCCGAATGGACGGTGTTTCGGCTACGCAGCAGCGTTCCCGGCCCGGACCGATGGCCGGGGAAAGTGCATGCTGTTCAACTCGTGGTCGTTCGCTGTCTTCCTGCCCGTGGTGTTTCTCCTGCACTACGCGGGCCGTCGCGTGGCTTGGCAGGTGGGCGTGCTGACGTTGGCGAGCTTCGCCTTCTATGGCTGGGATAATCCCCGACTGCTCCCGCTCCTGGTCCTATCCACGCTGGTCAATGGCGTCGCCGCCCAGATCCTGCTGACTCCGGAGA
>JAYTHD010000531.1:0-3023 GCA_043732975.1 Verrucomicrobiota bacterium | reverse complement strand
GCACGACCGGTTCGCCAGGAGTTTCAAATCACGCCGGACGACCGCTCCTACTGGGCGTATCAGCCCGTCCGACGCCCGCGCACGCCTGCCGGCGTGTCGGCGATTGACGCCTTGATCGAGGAGGAGCTGCGCCCCCGCGGCATCCGTCCCAATTCTCCGGCCACGCCGCGGGAACTGGTCCGTCGCGTTTATTTTGATTTGCTCGGCCTCCCGCCGTCACCGGAAGTGGTCGCCGCGTACGAAAACGATCCCGCGCCCGACCGCTATGAACGGCTGATCGACCGTCTGCTGGCGATGCCGCAATACGGCGAACGCTGGGGACGCCACTGGCTCGACGTGGTGCGTTTTGCCCAAAGCAACGGCTACGAACGCGACGGCGAGAAGCTGCTGGCCTGGCGATATCGCGATTACGTCATTCAGGCGTTCAACGATGACAAACCCTACGACCGTTTCATCCAGGAGCAGATCGCCGGCGATGAACTGGAGGATGCTACCGCGGAATCCGTGGTGGCGACGGGATTTCAACGGCTGGGTGTTTTTGATGACGAACCGGATGACAAATTGGCGGCGGAGTTTGAGGCGCTGGACGACGTGCTCTCGACCACCGGTGCGGCGTTTCTCGGATTGACGATCGGTTGTGCCCGGTGTCACGACCACAAATTCGATCCTATTCCGCAGGCGGATTACTATTCGTTGCTCGCCTTTTTTCGGGGCGTGCGCCCGTTCGAGAGCGCCCGTTCTTCATTTGAATCACCGGGTTTTGCCCCCCTGGCGCCACCGCGCGAAGTGCGACATTGGCTGTCGGGCCTCGCCGCGCAGGAGAAGCCCTTGCAGGAACACCTCGCCGCCACTGCGAACGCGGACGAAAAAAAGCGCCTCGAACTGGAGTTGAAAAAGCTGCGCGAGCAGGCGCCTTTTGAATGGACGCTGGCCGTCCGGGAGGCGGGACCCACGCCACCGCCCACGCGTATCTTCCATCGCGGCAACACCGCCACGCCGGGTGCCGAGGTGCAGCCGGCTTTTCTGCGCGTGGTCACCGCGGAGCCTCCCCGATTGCCGGCGCCCACCGCGGACGCCTCCTCGAGTGGGCGCCGCCTCGCCCTGGCGAAGTGGATCGCGAGCCCGCAAAACCCGCTCACCGCGCGCGTCATGGTCAATCGCCTCTGGCAGCACCATTTCGGCCGGGGCCTCGTCAAGACGACCACCGATTTCGGTCGCGCCGGCATTCCGCCCACGCACCCGCGGCTGCTCGACTGGCTGGCCGCCGAGTTTGTGGAAGGGGGTTGGTCGGTGAAGCGGATGCATCGGCTTATCCTGCTTTCGGCCACCTATCGACAGTCCTCACGGGCCGACAACCCACAGGGTCTGGCGGCGGATCCGGGCAACAACCTCCTGTGGCACCAGAATCTCCGGCGGCTGGAAGGCGAATCGGTCCGGGACACGATCCTGACTATTGCGGGCACGCTGAACCACGAGATGGGCGGGCGCGGATTTTTCCCGCACCTCGGTGGTGAGGTGCTCGCCGGCCAGTCGCGGCCGGGACTGGACTGGGACCTGTCGTCCGTCGCGGAACGGAATCGGCGCAGCGTCTATGCCTATGTTCGTCGCACCATGGCGATCCCGCTCTTGGAAAACTTTGATTACAACAACACGACGTCGCCGCTGGGCGAGCGGGCAGTCACCACCGTGGCGCCGCAGGCGTTGATGTTGTTGAACGATGATTTCCTCCAGCAACAGGCCGCCGCACTCGCCCGGCGGATTGTTGATGAAGTGGGCGGAAACACGGAGCGACAGATCGAGCGGGCCTATCAACTCGCCGTGAATCGGACACCGAGCGTCCGGGAATTGGCCATCGCCAAAGGTTTGTGGCAGCGCCAGACCTCGGCCTTTGCGACGCTGACGGCGCAGGTCCGTTTTCATCCGGACGTGGCCAGCGCGCTCGCGACCGATTATTTTCAGCACTTGCGGGCCGATCAGTTTTTGGTCGGTCCGGAGTCCGGCTGGAATTACTACCGGGGATTCTGGGCCCCGCCCTACGAGAGCATCCGGGTGGTGGACCGACAGCGTGGGCCTTTTGCCATGTGGTCGGGGGCGCGCTTCGCTGATGGAGTGATCACGACCCGGCTGCTGTTCTCGGGTTCCACAGAATTGGCGGGCCTGCTGTTCCGTGCGGAGGCCAAAGACGATTTGGCCCAGGGCTATGAATTGCGATTCGATGTCCGGCAACAGCGGGTGCAGTGGCTGCGACACGAAAAAGAATCGGTGAGCCTAGTGACCGCGCCGGCCCGGATTCCGACGGGTGAAGCCATCGAGGTCAAAATCGAATTGGCGGGACCGCAGCTCCGACTGTGGCTGCAGCAAGACGCCACGCCGGTGCTGGTGGGTGTGGATGCGCATCCGATTTTGGAGGCCGGCCTCGCGGGCGTCCGTACCTGGGGTGGCGCGGTGAGTCTGGACCGATTGACTTTCCAGCCGGACGGCGCGGCGGTGCAGGTGGTCGCGGGCGAGCCGGTCAGCCCGGAGCAGCGGGCGCTGGCGTCGGTTTGCCTCCTGATCCTCAATTTGAACGAGGTCGTTTACGTGGATTAATTCCTCACCATGAGTTCGCCCATTTCCAAATCCGCATCATCCCGGGCGCTCTGTGCCGGGTCCCGACGTCAATTCCTCTGGCAAGCCGGCGCTGGTTTTGCCGGGGTGGCGTTGACCGCACTGCTGGACAAGGACGGCTTCTTTCCCCGCGCCCAAGCCGCTGCGCCCGGGTTGGAAAATCTGCTCGTCGCCAAGACGCCGCACCGGCGGACCCGGGTGAAATCGTGCATTTTTCTTTTCATGTACGGCGGGCCGTCGCAGATGGATTTGTTTGATTACAAACCGGAATTGCAAAAGCGCGACGGGCAGACGGTGCAAATCGAATTGCGTCGTCATGATGTGAAGCCGGGCAAATTGCTGGCCAGCAAACGCCGCTGGGCGCAGCACGGTCAATCGGGTCTCTGGATTTCGGACGCCCTGCCGCAACTCGCGCG
>JAYTHD010000530.1:0-5582 GCA_043732975.1 Verrucomicrobiota bacterium | reverse complement strand
GATCTGGACAACGATGGGGATTTGGATGTGGTGATCAACAATTTGAACGGGCCGGCGCTGTTGTTGCGCAACGATACGATCGCGCCGCGGGTGGCGGTGCGGTTGCGTGGGGTGGGCGGGAATCGGCAGGGGATTGGGGCGAAGCTCAAGGTGAGTGGGGGGCCGGTGGTGCAGAGCCAGGAGATGATCTGTGGGGGTCGGTATTTGTCTGGGGATGAAGCGCTGCGAGTGTTTGCGGCGGGTGGGGTGAGTAACCGTCTGACCTTGGAAGTGCGGTGGCGGAGTGGCAAGTATTCTGTGGTCACCAACCTTGCGGCCAATTCGCTGTGCCTCGTTGATGAGGCAAGTGCGGTGGCTGGGGTTGGGCCGCTGGCGTCCCTGGCTCCGAGTCTGGCTCCGATGTTTGCGGATGTGAGCGAGTTGCTTGGGCATGTGCATACGGAGGCTGGGTATGATGATTTTGGGCGGCAGCCGTTGTTGTCGCGGCGGTTGAGTCAGTTGGGGCCTGGGGTGGGATGGGTGGATGTGGACGGGGACGGGTGGGAGGATCTGGTGATTGGTTCTGGGCGTGGGGGTAAATTGCGGGTGCTGCGCAACCGTGGGGCGGGGAAATTTGTGGGGGTGGAAGTGCCGGCGTTCCAAGGGGTGGCGGAGGATGATTTGACGGGGATCGTGGGGTGGAATGCGGAGGCGGGGCAGAGCACGCTGTTGGTGGGGCAGGCCAATTACGAGAGCGGGAAAGCGGACAGTCCGGGGGTGGTGCAGTATGATTCATTTTTCGGGAACGTGGCGCGGACGGCGGCGGTGGCGGGGCAGGCGAGCAGCGTAGGGCCGTTGGCGGTGGGGGATCTGGTGGGGGACGGGAATTTGGAATTGTTTGTGGGAGGACGGGTGATTGGGGGGAAGTATCCGGCGGCGGCGAGTTCGGGGTTGTATCGGCGAGTGGGGAGTCAGTGGGAGCTGGATGCGGCGGCGAGCGCAGCGTTGCGGGGGGTGGGGCTGGTGAGCGGGGCGGTGTGGACGGATTTGGCTGGGGACGGGCAGCCGGCGTTGGTGCTGGCGTGCGAGTGGGGGCCGGTGCGGGTGTACCGCAATCAGGGGGGGCAACTGCGACCGTGGGATGCGCCGCTGGTGTGGGCGGCAGCAGAAAGTCAGACCCGACCCGTTAAGCTGAGCCAGTTGACGGGGTGGTGGAATGGGGTGACGGCTGGGGATTTTGACGGGGACGGGCGCTTGGATTTGGTGGTGGGGAACTGGGGATTGAACAACCAGTATCGGGAGTTTGTGGGTGGGGGATTGCGGGTGTATCACGGGGATGTGGATGGGGATGGGGTGTGGGATTTGATCGAGGCGTATTGGGAGCCGACTATGAAGAAAGTGGTGCCGTGGCGGGATTGGAAGACGATGCGGGGGGCGATTCCGCGGTTGAGCGAGCGGTTCCAGACGTATCGGGAGTATGGGCAGGCGAGTGTGGCGGAGATCATCGGTGAAGGGATTGGGAGTCTGCCGGAGTTACGCGTGGACGTGTTGGAGTCGGTGGTGTTGTTGAATCGTGGCGATCACTTTGAGGTTCGGGTTTTGCCGCTGGAGGCGCAGATGGCGCCGGTGTTTGGGGTGTGTGTTGGGGATTATGATGGGGATGGGAAAGAGGATGTGTTTGTGAGCCAGAATTTTTTTGGGACGGACCTGGCGACCGGGCGGTATGATGCGGGGCGGGGCTTGTGGTTGCAGGGGGACGGGCGGGGCAACTTTCGGGCGGTGCCCGGGCAGGAAAGCGGGGTGAAAGTGTATGGGGAGCAGCGCGGGACGGCGTTGTGCGATTACGATGGGGACGGGCGGGTGGATTTGGTGGTGAGCCAGAACGGGGCGGCGAGCAAACTGTATCGGAATGTGGGCGGGCAGCCTGGGCTGCGGGTGCGGCTGGTGGGGGTCGGGGGTAATGGGAGTGGGTTCGGGGCGGTGGTGCGGCTGGGGGCGGAGGGGCAGTGGGGCGCGGCGCGGGAGGTGCATGGGGGTTCGGGCTATTGGTCGCAGGACAGCGCAGTGCAGGTGATGAGTCTCAACGGCGTGGCCACCACCCAGATTCAGGTTCGTTGGCCGGGCGGCAAACTGACCACGAATGAGGTGCCGGCCGGGGCGCGCGAAATTCGGGTCAGCGCCGATGGCAAGGTGGAGAAAGTGCGATGAGATTGCCCATCCAATCTTCGGCGATGCTGATTCTGAGCCTGCTCCTTCCATCGAGCATTTCTTCATTGGTTGCCGACACGCGCGTGGTGCCATTGCGAATTTCAGCCAGTGGAAAAACAGGCTTCACTCGATTATCCAAAGAGGAAACCGAAGTGTTCTTCACAAACTTCCTCAGTGAAGCGCGCGGCCTGACTAACACGATCGTCAATAACGGCGCGGGGTTGGCTGCGGGGGATGTGGATGGCGACGGCTGGTGTGATCTTTATTTTTGCAGCCTTGAAGGAGGCAATAAAATGTATCGAAACCTGGGAAACTGGCGCTTCGAGGACATCACCGCCCTGGCCGGAGTGGCCTGCACCAACCAGTTTTCTACCGGTGCGGTTCTGGCGGACGTGGATGGCGACGGCCATCTTGATTTGCTGGTGAACTCAATTGGCGGCGGGACCAGACTCTTCATCAACGACGGTCACGCGCACTTCACGGAAAAAATGGACTCCGGGCTGGTGCGCCGCTTCGGGAGTACGTCCATGGCCCTGGCCGATATTGACGGCGACGGTGACTTGGATTTATACGTGGCGAACTACCGCACCACTTCGATCATGGACGAACCCGGCGTGCGTTTCACCTTGAGCACAATCAACGGCCAACCGGTGGTCACCAAAGTCAATGGAGTGCCGACGAGTTCCCCGGAACTTGAAGGGCGCTTTGTGGTTGGACCCACCGGCGCTTTGCGCGAAGCCGGTGAACCTGACATTCTTTATCTCAACGATGGGCGAGGCCACTTCATGCCCGTTTCATGGACGGGCGGCGCGTTTCTGGACGAGAACGGAAAACCGTTGACGGGGCCGCCGCGCGATTGGGGGCTGTCGGTAATGTTCCGCGACATGAACGGTGACGGCACGCCTGATATTTACGTCTGCAACGATACGGACTCGCCTGATCGCATCTGGATCAATGATGGCGCGGGACATTTTCGGGCGCTCCCCAAGCTGGCCATTCGGCACACCAGCCTTTCTTCCATGGGAGTGGATTTCGCCGACCTGAATCGTGACGGGTTTGACGATCTGTTTGTGCTCGACATGCTGGCGCGCCGGCACGAAAAACGCCAGACGTTGCTTGAAAAGTCGCGGCCACCTTACCTCCCTCCGGGAAACTTTGATAGCCGTCCTCAATACAGCCGAAACACATTGCAGCTTAACCGCGGCGATAACACCTACGCAGAAGCCGCCCAGTTCGCGGGTCTTCACGCGGCGGATTGGGGGTGGTGTCCCGTCTTCCTCGACGTGGACCTCGACGGTTATGAGGATGTGCTGGTGGTTAACGGCTTTCACCGTGAGGTTGAGGATATTGACGTGGCCGATCGCATGCGCGCCATCAAGGCCAGCCGGAAAGTATCTCCCGAGGAGGAATTGCAGATGCGCTCCATGTTTGGCCGCTGGGAGACTCCCAATCTGGCTTTTCGGAACCGCGGCGATCTCACTTTTCAAGAGGTTGGGAAGACCTGGGGTTTTGACTGGGTGGGAGTATCGCAGGGCATCGCGCTGGCTGATTTGGATAACGATGGAGACTTGGATGTGATTGTAAATAATCTCAATGGCCCGGCGTGTATTTATCGTAACGACACGACCGCTCCGCGCGTCGCCGTTCGGTTGAAAGGGTTGCCGCCCAATACGGCCGGAATTGGCGCCCGGTTACGTTTGCTGGGTGGCGCGGTGGCCGAACAGAGCCAGGAAATTCTGGCGGGCGGGCGGTATCTGTCTTCCGACGAGGCGATGCGGGTTTTTGCAGTTGGATCGTTGACGAATCAACTTGATCTGGAAGTGCGCTGGCGTAACGGAAAATATTCCATTGTTACCAACGTCCCGGCCAATTGCCTCTGCATCGTTGACGAAGCAACTGCCGGCGCGAAGGGGATCGGTCCCCGGCGCGAGCAGCGTACTGAGTTGCCTTCGTCCATTGTTTCCAACGCTGCACCCATTTTTTCAGATGTCAGCGAGTTGCTGGGACATGTGCATCAGGAGAGTGGGTATGAAGATTTTGAGCGGCAGCCGTTGTTGTCGCGGCGGCTGAGCCAGTTGGGGCCCGGGGTGGCGTGGTGTGATGTGGATGGGGACGGGTGGGAGGATTTGGTGATTGGGTCGGGACGCGGGGGCCGGTTGAGTGTGCTGCGCAACACGGGTGCGGGCAGCTTTCAGGCGGTGACGCTGCCGGCGTTCCAGACGGTGGCGGCGGATGATTTGACGGGGATCGTGGGGTGGTCGGCGGAGCCCGGGCAGAGCACGCTGTTGGTGGGGCAGGCCAATTACGAGAGCGGCGCGGCCGGGAGTCCGGCGGTGCAGGAGTACGGCATGTTTTTTGGGAACGTGGAGCGCGCGGTGGCGGTGCCGGGGGCGGGGAGCAGTGTGGGACCGCTGGCGGTGGCCGATGTAGCCGGGGACGGAAACTTGGAACTGTTCGTGGGGGGGCGGGTGATCGGGGGGAAATATCCGGCGGCGGCGAGTTCGCGGTTGTTTCGGAAGGTGGGGAATAAATGGGAAGCGGCGGCGGCGGCGAGTGCGTGGCTAAAGGAGGTGGGACTGGTGAGCGGGGCGGGGTGGACGGATTTGGAAGGGGACGGGTATCCGGAACTGGTGCTGGCGTGCGAGTGGGGGCCGGTGCGGGTGTATCGCAATCAGAAGGGGCAGTTGAGTGCGTGGGATGCACCGCTGGTGTGGGCGGATGGCGCCGGCTCGAATCGGCCGCGTCAGCTCAGCCAGCTGACGGGCTGGTGGAACGGCGTGAGTGCGGGAGATTTCGACGGAGACGGCAGGTTGGATCTGGTGGTGGGGAACTGGGGCTTGAACTGCAAGTATCGGGAGTATGTGGCCGGGGGCTTGCGGGTGTATCACGGGGACGTGGACGGGAACGGGGTGTGGGATGTGATTGAAGCCTATGATAATCCCCAGATGCGGAAAGTGGTGCCGTGGCGGGACTGGAAGACGATGCGGGGGGCGATTCCGATGTTGAGCGAGCGCTTCAAAACCTATCGGGAATACGGAGCGGCGAGTGTGGCGGAGATCGTGGGCGCGGGATTCAAGCAACTTCAGGAGCTGCGGGTGGACGTGCTGGAATCGGTGGTGCTGTTGAATCGGGGAGATCACTTCGAGGTGCGGGTGTTGCCGCTGGAGGCGCAACTGGCGCCGGTGTTTGGGGTGAGCGTGGGGGATTACGACGGGGACGGGCGGGAGGACTTGTTTGTGAGCCAGAATTTTTTTGGGACAGACCTTGAGACGGGGCGGTATGATGCGGGGCGGGGCTTGTGGCTGCAGGGAGACGGGCGCGGGGGCTTCCGGGCGGTGCCCGGGCAGGAGAGCGGGGTGAAGGTGTATGGAGAGCAGCGCGGGGCGGCGCTGTGC
>JAYTHD010000529.1:0-4141 GCA_043732975.1 Verrucomicrobiota bacterium | reverse complement strand
CACGCTTTCTGGGAAGTCCCGAGTGGTCGGATCATTGGGTAAGTTACTGGCAGGATGTTCTGGCGGAGAATCCGGGCATTCTAAAGCCCACCTTGAATAACACGGGACCCTTCCGCTGGTACCTCCAGGAGGCCTTCGCGGACGACAAACCCATGGATCGATTGGTCACCGAATTGATCCTGATGGAGGGGAGCGCGCACTACGGCGGTCCGGCAGGATTTGGCATCGCGACGGAGAACGACGTGCCGATGGCACAGAAGGCACAGATCGTCGCCCAGGCATTTCTGGGCATGCAATTGCAGTGCGCCCGCTGTCACGACGCACCGTACAATGATTTCCGGCAACGCGATTTGTTCGGTCTGGCGGCCATGCTCAAACGGGAACCGCAGGTGGTGCCGCTGAGCAGCTCCATTCCCACCAACGCGAATATCACCATCGGTCGCCGGGTCAAGGTGACCCTGCCGCCGGGTTCCAGGGTGGCACCGGTCTGGACGTTGACCAACGCCATCGCCGATCACCTGCCCGCCGGCGTGCTGCGGAATGTGAATGATTCCCGGGAACGTCTGGCGGCATTGGTCACGGATCCGCGCAACGAACGCTTCGCCCGGGTGATCGTGAACCGCTTGTGGAAACGTTATCTGGGCAAGGGGATCGTCGAACCGGTCGACGACTGGGACACGGCGGCACCGTCCCATCCGGCGCTGCTGGACTGGCTGGCCCGGGAGCTGATGACGCACGACTACGACCTCAAGCACATCGCCGGACTTATATTGAGTTCCCATACCTATCAACGTGAGGTGCGGACCGAAACGGGTGACACGCCGGAACAGCGTATGTTCGCGGGTCCGGCGCGTCGTCGCCTGACCGCGGAACAAATTGTGGATTCGCTTTTCTCGGCTGTCGGCAAGCGACTGGACTCCGAGGAGATGAACATGGATGTGGACGGGCGCCGGCCGGTCAAGGAGTTCAACAATCTCGGGACACCCCATCATGCGTGGGAATTTGCGTCGTTGTCGAATGAGCGGGATCGCCCGGCCCTGGCCATGCCGCGGGCTCAACAAATTGCCGATACACTGGGGACGTTCGGGTGGCGGGAATCGCGCCAGGGTCCGCAGACGGTGCGTGAGGAAGCGCCCAATGTCCTGCAACCGGCCGCGCTGGCGAATGGCTTGCTCGCCAATGGTCGGATCACCCGCCTGTCGGAAGATCATGCCCTGACCGAACTGGCGCTTCACAGCGATCTCACCCTTCATCAACTCGCCCGCGAAACGTACCTGCGGCTTTTGACCCGTCCCCCGACGGCCAAGGAAGAGAGGCTCCTGGCGGAGTTTCTTGAGGTTGGCTTTGAATCCCGACTCGATGTGGATCCCATCCGGGCACCCAAATCACGGCAGGCCACGCGTCCCGTTTCGTGGTCCAACCACCTGAATCCCGAAGCCACCCGGCTCAAGCTGGCCGCCGAACGGACCGCCCGGGCCGGCGATCCAGCGACGGAGCGGCTCCTTCCGGACTGGCGTGAACGGATGGAGGATGCGGTCTGGGCGCTGGTCAATTCACCTGAATTCATCTTCGTGCCTTGAATGGCCGGCGCGTTTCATGACGACTAACTTTCCCACTTTTTCACGTCGGGAGTTTCTCCGTCGCGCGGGCACCGGCCTGGCGGGGGCATCGGCACTCGGACCGCTGGGGCTGGCGGCCGATCCCCGAGAGGAACGCGTCTATCCGCGGGGCAAAGCCGAGCATTGCATCTTCATCTGGCTCGGCGGCGGCGCGGCGCATATCGACACCTGGGACCCGAAACCGGTCGGCGATTTCAAGAATGTAGCGGGCTCGGCCTATCCCGCCATCGCGACGGCCATCCCCGGGGTGCAGGTTTGCTCTCATCTGCAGGAATGCGCCCGGGTGCTCGACCGGTTTGTCCTGCTGCGCACGTTGAATCATAACGTCGTGGACGAACACGCCGCGGCGACCAATCGGTTACATACCGGACGGCCCACCAGCGGGACCGTGATCTATCCGTCCATCGGTTCAATTGTGGCGCAACAACGCGGCGCCGTGGCGGAAGGGATTCCACCGTATGTGGTGATCGGTTATCCCAACGTCACCCGGGGGCCCGGATTTCTGGGCGCAAAATATGGCTATGTCTATCTGACCGACACCGAGGCCGGCCCCAGTGGACTCACCCGCCCGGAATTCATCACGCCGGCGCGGGCGGAGCGGCGCGTGGAGCTGATGAAACAGCTGCGGGGCGGCTCTTCAGCCGGGCACCGGGTCGACAAGCTGGTGGCGGATTACAACACGGCCATCGACGAGAGTTTCCAATTGTCGCGCGGTGATTTCATGAAGGCCTTTGAGCTGCAGGCCGAGTCCGATTCCCTGCGTGCGGCGTACGGTTCGGAATTTGGGCAACGCTGCCTGTTGTCACGGCGATTGGTGCAACGGGGCGTCCGGTTCATCGAGGTTTCCTTTAATCTAAATTTCCTGAATGGCACAGGCTGGGACACGCATTTGGGCGGTCAGAAAAATCAACACCTGCTCATTCAGGATTTGGACCGCTCGCTGGCCACCCTGGTCCTCGACCTGGAACGGAACCGCTTGTTGGATAAAACCCTGATCGTCGTCGCGACGGAATTTGGTCGCCCGCCGGAATTCGATGGCGGCGGCGGACGCGGGCATCATTCGAAGGCGTTTAGCGTCGCTCTGGCCGGCGGCGGACTGAAGCCGGGACAGGCGGTGGGCGTCACGGATGAACTGGGCCGCCTGATTGTGGACCACCCGATTTCCGTTCCTGATTTCCATGCGACGATTCACTGCGCGCTGGGCATCAATCCGGCGCAGTTCCTTTATGATGAGGATCGGCCGGTGCCGATCACGGATCGAGGAGAGCCGCCCGGGGCTCTCTTTGGATGAACACCAGGCCAAATCCCAAGGCGATATATTAATATTATTGGCCAGCCGGGCCATGTCCCATACGTTCATGGCCGTCTCGGAGAACTCCTCTTGCAAAATTATTATGAAATTCTTGCTGGTTCGGCTTTTTTCCTTGGGTACCTTTTCCGCCCTGGTCTGGATGGAGCCCGGGATGGCGCAAATCTTGAACCCGGGATTTGAAAATTGGACGGATTGCCTTCCCGATGATTGGGCCACGCCCAATGCTTGTGGCGTCTTGGTACCGGTCACCCGAAGCACCTCGGCTCATTCCGGTTCCTTTGCCGCCCGTGGCGAAGTTGTGTCCCTGGGACCCGTGACGATCCAGCCCGTGCTGCAAAACGGTGCGGATGCCGCCGGCGTCGCCATTTCGCAACGGTATCAATCGGTGAAGGGCTTTTACCGGTTCAGCCCGATCGGAGGCGATCGCTTCGCTGTCAATGTGGCCTTTTTCAAGAACGGCAATGTCGTTGCCCAGGGCGCCACCGCTGTGGCGACAGCGGTTCCTGCCGACACCGCGTTTGAGGTGCCCCTCACTTACCAATCGCCGGACGTGCCCGATAACGCCACGATCCAAATCCAGATCATCGGACCGAATGGCATCGATGTTCATCCGGGGTCGGTCATGTTCGTGGACGACGTGAGCTTTTCCGGGAGTGGCATCTCGGCCGCGCCGACCCTGTCACTCCGGCGTGACGGAAACACGATCACGGTAAGCTGGCCTGCCAACGTGAGCGGCTATGTCCTGCAATCGTCCCCGACCCTCGCGCCGCCGGTCTGGAGCAACGTTGTCGGCGTCGGCCCCGGGAACAGCTATCAATTCACCCCGACGGGTGCACCGCTGTATTTTCGACTGTTCAAGTCGGAATAATTCGCTGGGTCGGTCGGGGGTGCACGATGGAATTCTGCCAGCAGTCCGAATAATCGCTGGGATGAAAAGGAAGGCGCAAGGCGATCCAACCGGGGCCCTGCGGAACGTCTTGCTGAATTTGTGGGCATCCGCTGAAGTGATTGGCGTCTAAGCCGGCTGGAAACACGGCGCTCCGAAAATATTTAAATCGTCACCCGTGGCCGCTCATTCTCCACGTATGTCCGCGTCCGCCGTCCGGCTCCATTGGGTCGACCATGTGCGCACCTTCATGATTGTGCTCGTGGTCAATATGCATGCGTGTGTGACGGCCAGCCATGTGGGGGATTGGTATCTGCTGGCCAA
>JAYTHD010000528.1:0-6778 GCA_043732975.1 Verrucomicrobiota bacterium | reverse complement strand
TGCTCTTACCTGGTTATCAAAGGCGTCGTGAAGGGTTGGATGAAAAATCTTCTCGATGATTGGGTACTTCTGGGAAAGGGAATAAAACCAGACTCGGGGCATCGAGTTTTTTGAACTTAACATGCGGAGCAGCATTGGAATCGCATTGGTTCCCACCTTGGACATGGCGTCGAGCGCGTCAACGTCCTCACATTCATACTCGACCTGAGCCGGTTCAGGAGTGTTGGAAAAATCACTATTCTTGACGGGCATGCCGCCGAAGGTGAGACCGCCGACTCGCACTTGAGCCAGGTGTTGGCTGAGGCGCTTGCTTTTATATATCGGGTCATGCTCCCTCGTCACCGCTACCCAGCCAGCGATGCCGCAGGCTATCAGCAGGACGATAACGGTGATTTTGGTTTTCAAGTGCGACATGGATAGTCCCATTCATCGACGCGGCAATATTGATCGTGGATGAGGACGATTCCGGCGGGCCGCGCTGGGTGGTTGTTCGGAATCCAAGGTAGCCCGCCGCGGGCTGAGCTCGGTGGTTGAATCAGGGCCCAGCGCCGTGGCGGAGAAAATGGGGATTCGTGTGTCGTAATTCAACCCCTTCAGACTTGGCGTACGGCGGTGATTTGAGACCCAGGGTAGCCCACAGTGGGCAACCCTGGGCTGAAGGATGGAATCCCGTTGGGATTCAGGAAGGCGCACGTCCAGAATGGCCGCCGACAGTCCCCATTGCCCCCTGAGTCCATTGGTATACGGAAGCTCGCACCGCTGCCGACCACCGACTCCGACGGCACAATGCGTCCATGCAGCGGGCCAGTAGGAATGCCTCGCCAGGGGGCCGACGGATCGTCTAGCCTGCCGGCGATCATGTCTTTGGATATTGTTTATCGACATCGCCGACTCCGCCGGACGGCGGCGGCCCAGGAATTGTTCCGGGAAACCCGGTTGCATCCGGCCGATCTGATCGCACCGGTTTTTGTGAAGGATGGCAGCGAGGCCCCGACCCCGGTGGCGTCGATGCCCGGGGTCTTCCGCTTCAATCCGGAGGACTTGGCAAAGGAAGTCACCGAACTGTGGAGCCTGGGAATCCGTGGCGTGGCGACGTTCCCCGTAACCCCGCCCGCGTTGAAGGATGCGATGGGAACCGAGGCATTGAACACCGACGGTCTGGCCTTTCAGGCGATCCGCGCCATCAAGGCGGCGGTTCCCGGAATGTTGGTTTTCACCGACATCGCCTTGGATCCGTTCACCATTCATGGCCACGACGGAATTTTGTCCAGCGACGGTCTGGACGTGGACAACGACGCGACGGTGGAGCGTTTGAGCGCGATGGCGGTTTTGCATGCCCGGGCGGGCGCCGATTTTGTCGCCCCCAGCGATATGATGGATGGTCGGGTGGGCGCGATCCGCCGGGCGTTGGACGCGGCGGGATTCGCGCAGACCGGGATACTCGCCTACAGCGCCAAATTTGCCTCAGCTTATTATGGTCCGTTTCGCCACGCCATTGGAAGTGCCTCGTCGGGCCAGCCCATCAGCAAACGCACCTATCAGATGGATCCGGCGAATCCGCGGGCCGCACTGGCGGACGCCTTGCGGGACGAGGTGGAGGGAGCGGACGTGCTCATGGTGAAACCGGCGGGACCGTATCTGGATGTGATCAGCGAATTGCGCCGGGCCACCCGTCTGCCGATCGCGGCGTATCAGGTCAGCGGCGAATACTCACAAATCCACGCGGCGGCCCAACTGGGTTGGCTGGATCTGGTGTCGACCCGTGATGAAGCGCTGTTGGCGATCAAACGGGCCGGGGCGAACCTGATCCTGACCTATTTTGCCAAGGACGTGGCGCGTTCCCTGCAATCGCGGGGTTGAGGAGCTTCGCTATGGAACTGCTGCACGCGCCCTGGCGCATTGACTATATCCTGGCGCCCAAGAGCCCCACGCAACCGGGGCAGGCCTCGTTGTTCACGACCATTGCGGAGTCCGGGGACGACGAAGCCAATCACGTTCTCTGCCGCGGCCGGTACTGTTACGCGCTGCTCAATACCTTTCCGTACAACGGAGGTCACGCCATGGTGGTGCCGTATCAGCAGGTACCGGACTGGGAGGGTTTGGAGGATGCCGCCCTGCTGGAATTGTTGACGCTCACCCGACGGGTTCAGGCCGCGATCCGGCAGGTGATGCGTCCGGATGGGTTCAACGTCGGCGTCAACCTGGGCAAGGTGGCCGGCGCGGGAATCGTCGAGCATCTGCACCTGCACATCGTGCCGCGCTGGATTGGCGACACCAATTTCATGCCCGTCCTTGCCGGGACGAACGTCCTGCCCGAGGCGCTGCGCGATACGGCGGCAAAATTGCGGGCCGTGCTCGCCGGCGGGCCGGTTGCAGATCCGTCTATACCGACGGCACCCCGGGGAAATTGAAATAACGCCGGGCGTTCCCGTAGCAGATGTTTTCGATGAGCGGGCCGAGCCGGGAATCGTCGTCGGGGATTTCCCCGTTTTCGACGTCGCGGCCCAGAAGACTGCAGAGCACTCGCCGAAAGTATTCGTGTCGTGGATAGGAGAGAAAGGATCTGGAATCGGTGACCATGCCGATGAATCGCGAGAGTAATCCCAGGCTCGAGAGCGCGTTGATCTGCCATTCCATGCCTTCCTTCTGATCCAGAAACCACCAGCCGGATCCATACTGGATTT
Source organism: Verrucomicrobiota bacterium (assembly GCA_043732975.1). Classification (GTDB taxonomy): domain Bacteria; phylum Verrucomicrobiota; class Verrucomicrobiia; order Limisphaerales; family UBA9464; genus CANIZL01. Next base: position 4,094 of record JAYTHD010000528.1, on the reverse strand, counting down.
TGCCGGCGACGGTGCCGTCCTGAAAGTTACCGATCATGGCAGCGAACACGTAATTGTCGGCCGGATTCAGGTTGTAGAGGATGGTCCTGGGCAGCGCATTCTCCTGATCCAAACGGTCGAGGAAAATGGACAGCGCGCCCGCTTGCGGCCAGTCGCCAATCGAATCGAAGCCGGTATCCGGCCCCTGGTTGCGCAGCAAGCGCGTATTGTTGTTGCGGAGCGCTCCCAGGTGAAGCTGCATTGCCCAGCCCTTTGCCGCATAAGCCCGACCGAGAAAAAGGAGCAGATTTCCAGCAAATTGCTGCTGTTCACCGGGTGATGCGGCGACCCCTCGCCGGGCCTGGGCGAAGAGGGACGCCGCCTCGGCGTCGCACGCAAATTCCGACGGACAATGGCTCAGGCCGTGGTCTGACAACCGACAACCCACGGCGTGAAAGGCCTCGATCCGTCGGCCCAACGCGGTGAGAAAGCTCGGGAAGTCGCCGATCGACACATCGGCGGCCGCCTCCAGACGCTGCACCCACGCATTGAAGGCGTCGGGTTGGTGAACGTTGAGCGCCTTGTCGGGGCGGAAGGCCGGCAGCACGCGGGTCGCGAGACCCTGACCGGCGAGCGCGCGATGGTGTCGCAGATCATCCGTGGGGTCGTCGGTGGTGCCAATAGCCCGTACCTGGAATTTCTTGAGGATGGCGTGAGGGGTGAGTTCCTGCAGTTGTTCGTTGGCCTGCGCCCAGATGCGCGGAGCACTGGCGTCGTCGAGAAGTTCGGAAATGCCGAAATGGCGTTGCAGTTCCAGATGGGTCCAATGATGAAGCGGGTTGCGGACCGTGTGCGGCACGGTGGCGGCCCAGGCTTGGAATTTTTCCCAGGGCGAGGCGGCGCCGGTGATCAGACGTTCCGGGACCCCGTTGGCCCGCATCGCCCGCCACTTGTAATGATCGCCTTCCAGCCAGATCTCAAACAGGTTCTGAAACCGGCGGTTTTCCGCGAGATCCTGCGGCGACAGATGACAGTGGTAGTCAAAAATGGGCTGCGTGGCCGCGTGCCTTTGGTACAGGCGACGGGCGGTGGGTGTCCCCAAGAGGAATTCGTCCCGGATAAACATACGTCGGCTGCTCATGTGCATGGCGGAGGCCGACGGGGCAAGTTGAAGCGGCGGTGCGTCGGGCTCGCCGGAAGACATTTGCCCATCAAATTCAACTGAGGGAACAGTAAGGGTGGAATGCGAAAGACGACTTTTTCATGAATTACGTTCTCGGCATCGACCTCGGCGGATCGAGCATCAAGGCGGTGTCGGTAACGTCGGAGGGATATCTTCTGGCGGAAGCGACCATTCCGTTTGTGGATCGTGACCGCGAATGGGCGCACAAACTGCGGGCGATGGTCGGCGATTTTGCGAATCAACACGGGGCGCCGGCGCAGGCGGTCGGCCTTGCGGCGCCTGGGTTGGCCGCGCGCGACGGACGGAGCATCGCCCATCTGCCAGGGCGTCTGATCGGAATCGAGGGATTGGACTGGACTGAATGGCTTCGGTCCTCGCAGTCGATCCCGGTGCTCAACGATGCCCACGCGGCGCTGCTGGGTGAGATCTGGTGCGGGGCGGCCCGCGGGCTCGACAACGTCTTCCTGCTGACGCTCGGCACCGGTGTCGGCGGCGCGGCGGTGGTCGACGGCCGACTGCTGCAGGGCAACCTCGGGCGCGCCGGGCATCTGGGACACACGGTGCTGGATTTTCTCGGCCCGTTGGATGCGGTGAACACACCCGGATCTCTCGAATATGAAATCGGGAACAAAAATATCCGGGAACGTTCCGGCGGAAAATTTCCCACAACCAAGGCGCTGGTGACCGCGCACCTGGCCGGTGATGGGGACGCGACCCGCATCTGGCTGCGCAGCGTCCAGGCGCTGGCCGCGGGCATTGCTTCGCTCGTCAACGTTCTCGACCCCTCGGCGGTCATCCTTGGCGGCGGCGTGGCGGACGCCGGGGAGACGTTGTTCACTCCCTTGCGGGCGGCGTTGGCCCGGTTCGAGTGGCGTCCGGGGGGTGCGGCAGTGCGGCTTTTACCCGCGAAACTGGGAGCTCTGGCCGGAGCATACGGGGCCGCCTGGCAGGCGCTCCAACCGCCGTCGATGGGTTGACTTGGAAGCCCGGTCCGACCGGGGCCACGACGTCGTACCGGTGGATGGAGGTTTCTTCCCGGCGCACCTGCGTTGACGGGTGGGGATCCCGTCGTAGCTTGCGATACTCATGTTCCGTCGCTTGCCGTTGCCCGCCGCCGTGCTTTTTGCCGGCGCGGTTTTGTGCCCACTTCTGGTCCGGGCGGAAAATGTCCGGCAAATGTCCCTCGAGGATTGCCTGCGGTTGGCCATCGAAAAAAACCTGGGATTGCGCATTGCGCGGTATGATCCCAAACTGGCGAATCTGGGCGTGCACAGCTCGTATTCCGCCTACGATCCCACGTTCACCAGCTCGGCCGGACAGCAATTTGGGGTCAACCCGCGGAACGCGTACCTGGATCCGAGCAAATTCAATCCGCTGATCACCACCGAAACCTGGAACGACCAGTATACGCTCGGACTGGGTGGCCTGACGCCCTTCGGGACCACCTACAGTCTGAATGCCAATTTGGATCGCAAGAACGTCACCACCACCTATTCCCCGACGAATCAGGTGGGAACGGTCATCGCCAATTCCGGCTATACAGCCGGGGCGGGACTTTCGCTGCGGCAGCCGTTGTTGAAGGATTTTTGGATCGATGGTCCCCGGCTCAATATCGCCCTGGCAAAAAACGCTCTCAAACAATCGGAGGAAGGCCTGCGGAGCGCCTTGTTCGATCTGTGCACGAGTGTCGCCCAGAATTACTACGATCTGGTGGGGGCGGAGGAGACGCTGGAGATTCAAAGGGCCGCGTTGGCGCTGGCGGGACGTTCCTTGTTGGAGAATCGCCACCGGGTGGAGATCGGTTCCCTGGCGCCCTTGAGCGAAAGGCAGGCGGAGGCCCAGGAGGCGACGCGTCGCTCGGACCTGATCAGTGCCGAGGAGCGACTCAACCGCGCGATCAATGCGCTGAACAGCCTCATCAGCGATGACCTGGCCGGTGCGGACGGCGATTCCATTCATTCGACGGGCGGCCTCGAGATCACGCCGGAAAGCCTCGCCCGCCAGGACAGCTGGCACAAAGCGCTGACGCTGCGTCCGGACATCCGTCAGGAAAAGCTGGTGCTGGAAAGTCACCACGTCATCCTCAGGTATGATCGCAACCAATTGTTTCCCCAGCTCGACCTGACGGGCAGTTACGGCGTGGTGGGCAATCAACTTCAGTTCCATCCCGTCCTTGGAGATCTGGCGGATCGGACGAATCCGCAATTCAGCTACGGCATTGAATTGAAGTTCCCCCTCTCCAACCGGCAGGCCCGGGACCGGCAGAAGCGGGATCGGCTGCAGTTGGAGCGCGAACTGATCCAGTACAAGCGGATGGAACAAAATGCCATGCGCGAGGTCAATGACTTCATCTTTGCGGCCAATTCCGCCCAGGCGCGGGTGGCGACGACCCAGGCGGCGCGGCGCTATGCCGACGATGCCCTGGCCGCGGAACAGACCAAGCTTTCGATGGGTACCAGCACCAGTTTCCATGTGCTGCAGCTCCAGCGGGATCTGGTAGCCGCGCAAACCGCCTCCATTCAATCCCGGGTCGACTTTCGCAAAGCCATGGTGGGTCTGGCCCGGGCGGAGGGCACGGTCCTGGATCGCCTCGGCGTCAACTTCCACGTGGAATAACGGCCGGGATGCCGTGAGGAATGAATGGCGAGGTGGCGGCAGTAGCGCTGCGACTGCCGCGCCCGCGCAGAGCGGGCGCGGCCAGTGAATGGTGACGCGCCCGCCCTTTCTTTGCGCCGCTCGACGCGGCGCTACCAGTACCACCCCATTGCCTGTTTTAGAGACCCTTCAGAGTGGCCCCCAAGACCGAGAGTAATCGGTCGACGTCCTCCGTGGTGTTGTAGCCGTGGAGGGCGATGCGGATGCGGCCGGCGTGGTGCATGGCGTGAATATTTTCCCGCGCCAGAGCGGCATGCAACGCGGCAGTTTGCGGATG
>JAYTHD010000527.1:0-4907 GCA_043732975.1 Verrucomicrobiota bacterium | reverse complement strand
CGCAAGCTTGGCACCAAGATCAAGACAGACGCCATCGAGGGGCGGGTCGACAACCGTTACGAATCCATCGACGTCGGAGGACCTTGGGATCAGCAACTCGGGCCCAGCCCGCACAGTTGGGATCGGGTGTACGCCTTTGAGCACGCGCCAGGACCGCAAGACGCCGACCGTGCTCAACGCATCCTGACCCGTTTTGTCGGCCGGGCGTTTCGCCGGCCCGCCGGGGCTGGGGAAGTTGACGCTTTCCTGAAAATCGTCCGCTTGGCTCAGGAGCAAGGGGATCCGTTTGACGAAGCATTGGCGACCGGATTGCAGGCGGTACTGGTCTCGCCTCACTTCTTGTACCGGATCGAACGGAATCGGCCACCGGACACCGGGGCGGATTCGGTGCCGGTGAGCGACTACGAACTGGCCTCACGCCTGTCGTATTTCATCTGGAGCAGCATGCCGGACGAAGTGCTGCTGCGACTTGCCGGCGAGCATCGACTGCGGCAACCCGGGGTGTTGGAGGAACAAGTGCGTCGGATGTTGCGGGACGTCCGGTCCCGGGCATTGGTCGAACAATTCACCGGCCAGTGGCTCCAATTCAGGAACATCGAAGTGGTCCGTCCTGACCTGGAGCGATTTCCGGAATTCGACGATGGCCTGCGACGTTCCATGCGCCGGGAAACGGAGCTCTTCCTCGAGTATTTGACCCAGCAGGATCGGAGCGTTCTCGAAATCCTGGATGCTGACTACACTTTTCTCGATGAGCGACTCGCGCGATTCTATGGCATTCCGGATGTTGAGGGACCGGAGTTTCGCAAGGTCGACATGACCAACACCCGTCGTGGCGGAGGAATCCTCGCCCACGCGAGCGTGTTGACGGTGTCATCGTACTCCACCCGGACCTCGCCGGTTCTGCGCGGCAAATGGGTGCTGGAGAATCTCCTCAACGCGCCCCCGCCGCCGCCACCACCGACGGTGCCTCCGTTGGACGTGAGCAAGGTCGGGCAATCGGTGTCGCTGCGGCAGGAGTTGGAACAGCACCGGCGGGATCCCACCTGTGCTTCGTGTCATGCGCGCATGGACCCGTTGGGCTTCGGTTTGGACAATTTCAACGCCATCGGAGCCTGGCGTGATGACGACGGAATACTTCCCGTGGACGCTTCGGGATCGCTTCCGGGGGGGCGTTCCTTCCGCGGTCCCAAGGAATTGAAGGCGGTCTTGCTGAAGGACCGCGACGCCTTCGTGCGGGGCCTGGCTGAAAAACTGATGACCTATGCGTTGGGGCGGGGGTTGGAACGTCCCGACCGGCAGGCGCTCGCGATCGTCACGACGCAGCTTGCCGCGGCCAACTATCAATTTTCGCAACTTGTACTGGGAATTGCCGCCAGTCTGCCATTTCAGATGCGCAGTGCGGGAGAGAAGAACCCGTCGGTCATTTCCCCCGAAGAAAAACCTCAATGAACATCCTGGATCGAAAACGCTTCTCGCGGCGAACGCTCCTCCGGGGGGCGGGAGCGGCCATCGCCCTTCCGATGCTGGAAGCCATGCAAACCGCCGGTGCTGCGTCCGCCGGCAGCCCAACGGCACGACGCATCGCCGTCGTCTATGTTCCTAACGGCGTCATCATGAACGAGTGGCTGCCGGGCACTACCGGCCTGGAATTCGCCTTCCCTCGCATCCTGAAACCGCTGGCGGCGTTCCGCGACGATCTGACGCTCATTTCGGGGCTGGCGAATGAGGCGGCGAGCAAGGTCCGCGGCGGCGGTCACGCGAAGGCGTCCGGCAGTTTTCTTTCCGGTACGCCCCCCAAATACACGGCCGGCGCGGACGTACATGCCGGAGTGACGTTTGATCAGATCGCGGCCCGTCGATGGGCGGCGGAGACGCGGGTCCCCTCGCTTCAACTGGGCTGTGAAGATGCGCGGATGGTCGGCAACTGCGATACCGGCTCCAGCTGCGCCTATACCAACAGCCTCTCATGGAAGGACGCCGACACGCCGCTGCAGGTCGAGGTCAACCCCCGTTCCGTGTTCGAGCGGCTGTTCGGAACGGTGGATCCCAGCCTATCCCCCGAGGCCCGAGCGCGCCGGACCCTCTACCGGCGCAGCATTCTCGACGTCACCCGGGACCAGACCCGACAGCTCGAGGCAACGCTGAGCGTGAGGGACAAGCAACGGATGGATCAGTACCTGACTTCGATCCGGGAGGTTGAGCAGCGGCTCTCCGCCGCGGAAAAGGATTCCCTGATTCCCACCGTCGAAAAGCCGGCGGGGATTCCCTTCGCATATTCCGATTATGTGAAGCTGATGTTTGACCTGCAAGTGGTCGCCTTCCAGTCCGACATTACGCGGGTGGCGACGATGATGCTGGGTCGCGAGGGTAGCGTTCGCACCTATCCGGAAATTGGGGTTTCCGATCCCCACCATCCCCTCACACATCACCGTGGGCATCCGGATTTCATAGAAAAGGTCACTCGGATCAACTGCCACCACGTCGAGTTGTTCGCCTACTTTCTGCAACGCCTGAAGGGAACCTCGGACGGCGAAGGTACGCTGTTGGACCACTCGGCGATCCTCTACGGCAGTGCGATCAGCGAAGGGAACAATCATTCCTACACCAACCTGCCGTTGCTGATGGCTGGGGGCACGGACGGAAAATCCCAAGGACGGCATGTGGCCGCCCCGCCGCAACCCGTTGCCAACCTATTCGTCGGCATCTTGAACCGCGCCGGCATTCCCACCCACTCCCTGGGGGACAGCACCGGTCGTTTCGACCCCCAGGCGTAACCGACTCGGCTTAACGGATCCGAAGGTCGTCGAGTGGCTCCGCGAGCATGAGGGCCGCCGGTACGTCAGCGCGATAACGATTGGTGAGATCCGACGGGGATTGAGCTGCTGCCCAGCGGCAAACGTAAAACGGACAGTAGGGTCAAACATGAATAGTCGATTCTGGGTAAGTCCTTAAACGTTCACCCAGGGTTGCGAATCGAGGGACGTCGAGCGAACCTTCGGTTCAAGCCAGTTTGCTCCCCCCCTTGAATGAAATATCCTTTGCTCCTCCTCACGCTGTTGGGGATTTGGACGATGTCGGACACGCCCCTGCTCGCGGAGGGGACGGCGCCGCGGGTACGAATTGCCATCGTCGGCCTCGTTCATGATCATGCGCGCGGGTTCATTCCAAATGCCCTGCGCAGCCCGGACGTTGAATTGGTCGGGATTGTTGAGCCGGACCAAAAGCTCGTGGCCCGCTATGCGGAGAAATACCAACTCAAATTCAGCCTCTTCCACCCGACGCTGGAGGCATTGCTGTCCCAAGCGAACGTGGAGGCAGTGGCGGTCTTTACCAGCACCTTCGACCATCGTCGGGTGGTGGAAGCGTGCGCGCCTCGCGGCCTTCACGTCATGATGGAAAAGCCATTGGCGGTAAATTGGGCGCACGCCGAGGCGATGGCGGCAGCGGCTCGAAAAGGGCGAATCCACCTGCTGGTCAACTATGAAACGACCTGGTACCCGGCACATCACGCGGCCTACAAACTCGTGCTGGGCGACCAGGCCGTGGGTGAGATTCGCAAGGTCGTCGTTCACGACGGGCATCGTGGGCCTAAGGAAATCGGGTGTTCGCCGGATTTTCTGAACTGGCTGACGGACCCGGTGCTGAACGGAGGGGGCGCACTGACTGATTTTGGCTGTTACGGCGCTGATCTCATGACCTGGCTCATGCAGGGAAAACGGCCGATTTCAGTGACCGCCGTCACCCAACATCTGAAGCCCGAGGTCTACCCCAAGGTGGACGACGAAGCGACCATCGTCCTGACCTATCCACGGGCCCAGGCGATTATTCAGGCGTCCTGGAACTGGCCGTATAATCGGAAGGATATTGAGATCTACGGTCAAACGGGCTACGTGCTCGTTCCGCGCAATAATATGCTGCGGGTTTTAAACGGGAATCAACCGGAACAAGAGTCGACGGTGGCTCCGCTAAGCGGTCCGGAGTCAGATCCGTTGGCCTACCTGGCCGCCGTGGTTCGCGGAAAACTGCAACCGAGCGGCCTGTCGTCACTATCCGTTAACCTCACCGTGATGGAAATCCTCGACGCCGCGCGGAAATCCGCCGCCACCGGAAAACGGATCGATCTTCCGCCAAGCAAGGAGTCGAGGCGATAGTCCCTAATTGGGAAGCCAGCTTCGAGCCGGGGGCATCATCCTAGCAGCCATCGGGTCCTTGAGACTTACGATCGACCAGGTCGGCGAGGATTGGGATCAGCGAGGGATCAGTTTTACCGTCAAAGAATCATAGCCATTCGAACGTTGATAACGGGCCTCGTTTTCCACGTGCTCCTTCACCTCAATCAAGTTGATGCGCGCGACGCGTCCGACCAGAGCGTGCAACAAGCTACGTTGGATCAATCGCGCGTGGGGCGCACCCAGACAGAGATGGGCTCCGAAACCGAAGGAAAGATGCGGGTTGGGTCGGCGATCGAGACGCACCTCTTCGGGCGTGTCGAATACCAACTCGTCAAAGTTCGCCGAAGCCCAACCCAGGGAAACACGCCCGTCCGCAGGGACCGGGACTCCCTGCACTTCGGTCGCCACCGGGCAGACGCGCCCGATGTGCGTCAACGGCATAAAAACGCGGAAGAACTCCTCACCTGCGTGGACGATCCGCTTGGGATCTTCGCGCAGGTATTCGAGGGCCTCGGGATTCCGACCGAAATAAGCGATGACAGAGGAAATACTGTGGATGATGGTGTCCCGTCCGCCAGCAAAAGTGAGATTGCCAAAACCCATCATCTCCTCGCGCGTCAGCGGCCGGCCGCGAAAGCGGGCCTGCGTGAGCGCACTGAAAAAATCTTCGCCCGGATTCGCCTGAGCGCGATCGAACTGCGCGCTGAGATACTCTTCGAGCGACGTGCCCTTCTT
>JAYTHD010000526.1:0-6994 GCA_043732975.1 Verrucomicrobiota bacterium | reverse complement strand
CGATTTTGTCTATTGGTCATCGGAAGGGATTGATGACCCGGACGCCGCCGTGGTCCTGGCCGTGGTTGAGGTTTTTGGGTGAGCGGTTCGGAGGCACCGGAGACGCGGGCGGCGGCGCGGTCACCGCGTGGTGGCCCAGGAAACGTCGGAATAAACCCCACGCCGCGTTTTTTTTGGTGCTTGCCCCTCAGGCTCTGGTCGATAGGTTCGCTTCGTCAGTCCAGCCCCATGAGTTTGCTTGGCCTCCCTCGCGAAGAAACCCCGGTCACGGAGGGGCGTATTTATGAGGTTCAGTCGGAACTGCTTCGGGCGTCGCTCCCGCGGCACCAGAAAAATCCCGAGATTTTCCTCACCTGGTTGAACACGGTTTGTGCGGTTTTTCTAGGGGTTGGAGTTTTTGGTGTCCGCAATCCCGATTTGTTCACCTTTCGTCCGGCGGCGGCGGATGAGGCGCCGCTGGTTTTTGATTCCAAACTCGACAATGAACCGGATCGTCCCAAGGCCGCCGAAGCAACCCCGGACGAATCCCTACCGGTAACGGTCTCCGACCAATTGCCGGTGGTGGTGCCGGTTCCAGTTCTCGATATCAGGGAGGTCACCTTTGCCCGGGCCGTCGAGGGGGTCGTGACCGTCGACCTGAAAAAGCTGGGAACCTTCGATCATCCGAAGCCCAACATCGGCGTCGCCGGACCCGAACCGAAGGCGGGGAATCCGGACGCAATCACCAAGCCCGTGGCCACCGCCGGCAGCGGTGGTGGCGGCAAGGGCGGTGGACGCCGGCGATTGACCGCGGAGGATGTCGACTACGGTCCGGATCTGCCTCAGCCCAAGGTCAGCAAGCACGGCCGCGTGGAAATTGCGCCCGACACCAGGATCTGGGTGACCTTTGGCGAGAATGGATCGATTACCGAAGTCCGGGTGGATCCACCGTTTTCCCACGCGGGGTATGAACGCGAGGTTCGCGACCATATCCGCAAATACTGGCACTCAAAAATCGGAGCCACCGCCGGGTGGGCCCCGGTCAAAAATTGATCGCGCAATCAGATTTCATGACTCCCCTCCTTGCCAACGCCGCCTACGACTACTTCAAGCATGGCGGCCCGATCATGTACCCCATTGTCGTCGTCGCCCTGATTCTGGTGGCGGTGATCGTGGAGCGTTGCGTATTCTGGCTGCTGCTCAAAAAACGGCGGCAGCCGGTCGTCCTCGAAAAAGTCCTGGCGGCGATGGAGCACCAGGATTTCCAGGCGGCCGTCAGCCACGCGAAGCGCTGCGAGGATCCCGTGGTGCGGACCATGTACCATGGCCTCACCCATGTGCACGGCTCCCTGCAGGGGGCGCTCCAGGTGGCCGCCGGCATGGAAATCAAGCGGGCCGGGCGTTTCATGGTCCTGATCGACACCTGCATCACCCTCGCACCCCTGCTGGGCCTGCTCGGTACCGTCACCGGCATCATGAAATCCTTCAAGGAGGTCACCGGTGAACTGGGCGTGACGGCCGTTTCCACGGGCATCGGCGAGGCGCTGATCGCGACCGCGGCCGGCTTATCCATCGCCATCGCCGGCGTGTTTTTTCTCAATTGGTTCAATGAATTGATCGAGGGCCTGAAGTTTGAACTGGAAACGGCCGCGACCAACGTCGATGTCATGGTGACCAAGGCCAAGCAGGAGGGATTTGACACGATGACCTTCCGGCGCGACGCGGCCAACCTGCCGGGCTGAGCCGTCCAGCGGCCGGGTTGTTCACCGAAGTTCTCTTCTCCCCTTTCCCTTCACTCATGCATGGCGGCACCACTACTGGCGGACCGAAAAAGGCACGCATCGAAATCGTGCCGCTCATCGACGTCATGTTCTTTCTGCTCGCATCGTTCATGATGGTCTCGCTCTCCATGCAAAAATCGCAGACGGTGAAGGTCAGCCTGCCGGGTGCGAAAACCGCCCTGGCGGACTTCAAGGCGGACGTCCTGAACATCGGCATCAACAACCGGGGACAGGCCTACATCGGGACCAACGCCGTCGAACTGGTGCAGCTCGAGGAAACTTTGAAAAGAACCTGGAGCCGGAATAACACCAATTCCCCGGTGTTCATCACGGCGGATGAACAGGCCCGCCACGGCGACGTCACCGCCGTGCTGCGCCGGGTCCGTTTGGCTGGATTCCAAAAGGTATCCTTCGTCGCGACGGGCGCGGGAAAGCCCGTCGCCCCGGACTTCGGTACGGAACCCCCCGTGCCGCCCGATCCGCCGACCCGTCGACCATGAGAATTCGCTCACCCGTTCCCCGGAAAAAGGCGCGCATCGAAATCGTGCCGTTGATTGATGTGATGTTTTTCCTGCTGGCGTCGTTCATGATGGTGTCCCTGGCGATGCAACGATTGCGCACGCTCAAGATGAACCTGCCCAGCGCGGTCGCCGCCCAGCAGACGCGGGACAAACCGACGACCCTGGAGGTTGCCGTTGATCGCAATGGGCGCATTTCGGTCGACAAGGTTCCCAAGGATTTGAGCCAACTCTACGACCTCGTTCGCGAACGCGCGGCCACCACGGTGAATGCGCCGATTTTTATCACTGCGGACCCTGAGAACGCCCACGGCCGGGTTATCCGCATTCTCGACACGATCAAGTCCGCCGGGGGCAACCAGGTTTCCTTCGCGCTCGATGCGGAAGTCCGGGCAGTTAAAAAATGAATCTCGACCGCAGGCAGCGCGTGCTCGTAAACCGCCACATGAGCCGCTTGGGCCGCGGGCTGGGTCCGGTGCTGATCGGGGCCGCTGTACTGGTTCCGGGTCTGTTTCCGGCCCTGCGCGCCGGAGATTGGCCCGAGTTCCTGGGCCCCGAGCGCAATGGCGTCAGCACGGAATCAGTTCCGGCCCGGTTTCCCGCGGGCGGGCCGCGTCAATTGTGGTCGGTTAAAATCGGCAGCGGTTGGAGCGGCCCGGTGGTGGTTGGCGGGCGGGTGCTGATCCATCATCGGCGCGGGAGCGAAGAGATCCTCGAGGCGTGGGACGCGGCCACAGGCAAATCCACTTGGAAAAGTTCCCAGCCCACGCACTACGAGGACGACTTCGGCTTCGATGACGGTCCCCGCGGCACGCCGTGTGTGGCGGAGGGTCGCGTATATACTTTTGGCGCGGAAGGCAGATTGACGGCGACCCAACTGGCCGGTGGCAGGATGATCTGGACGCGCCCTCTGGGTGCGGAGCTTCACGGGAACAAGGGCTTTTTCGGATTCGCCTGTTCACCGTTGGTGGTGTCGAATCTCGTCATCATCCAATTGGGCGGCGCGGACGGCGCGGGTATCGTGGCCCTTCGCACTGCGAGTGGTGAAGTGGCCTGGAAGGCGACTGCCGATGAAGCCGGCTATGCGTCGCCGATCCGACAGGATTTCCAAGGTGTGCCCCGCGTGGTGGCTTTCAATCGGGAGGGGTTGGTCATTCTGGATGCCGTCACAGGAGCGGTGCGGCTGCGGCACCCCTGGCGCTCCCGCACTCACGCTTCCGTCAACGCGACCGCTCCCATGCTGTGGCAGGGGAAGGTTTTCCTCACCTCCAGTTACGACACGGGCGCCATTTTGCTGGACGTGGCGGGCGCGGCGGCGAAGCCGGTCTGGTCGGGCGACGATGCCCTCTCGGCCCACTACGCGTCGATGGTAGCAATGGACGGCGTGGTGTTCGGATATCATGGCCGGGCGGAGAGCCGCCCGGTGTTTCGTTGCGTCGATCTGGCCACCGGCAAGGTCCGCTGGTCGGAATCCGGCTCGGGCGGTGGAAACGTCCTGCGCGCTGGATCCACGCTGATTCTGTTGCGGGACAGTGGCGAACTCCAACTGGCTCCGGCGGACCCCGCCGCCTTCAAGCCGACCGACCGCGTTCAAATCCTGGGCACCCAGACCCGGGCCGTTCCCGCCTTGTCGGGAGGCGTCCTCTTTGCGCGAGATCGATCCCAGTTGGTCGCCGTCCGCTTGGGCGAATGAGCCGATGCCGGCGCGCAGCGGAACGGGCCCGCTCCGTTATCAACCTCACTGCGGAAAACCGGTCGGGGCGGCCTGACCGGCGGGGATCAGTCGGATTTCCCGGAGGTCCAGAATGGCACCCGTCAGCGGCGGGACGCCGCGGACCATCAGGCGATGACGGCCGGCCGGCAGGGAAACGCGGCCGATGCGCGCCTGTTGGTAAGTGTCCCAGGAACCGGTGCTGGCGATGATTGATTCCGATCGCGTTCCGGCAATCTCCAGCTGAAGCCGGTTGGGTTGCGCGGTGTCGGGACTGGCCCAATCGAGCCAGATTTCAAACTCGCCGGCGCGCGGGATCTCCACGGACCAGATCGCGCGGTCGTTCGAACTCTGCCAAAAACCCAGATTGCGATGCGCGGATTCAAACACGAGGGAATCGCCATAGATCTCCGCGGTGCTGGCCGGGAGACGCATGGAGCCGTCGGCTTCCGGGGAACCCGCGCGGGGCCGATTGCCGCTGAATTCCTTGGGGCGTGGTCCGTTGGCCATCAGGTACGCGAACAGATCCGCCATCGCCGCCGGCTCCAGCGCGCTTTCAAATCCCTCGGGCATGAGCGAACGGTGCGTGCTCTGGAGCGATGTCAGTTCCGAGCGGAGCAGCACTTCCTCGCCGCCGTTGGGACTTCGCAGCGTCAGGCTGTTGGAGTTTTCAGTCATGACGATGCCACTGATTTCGCGTCCGCCCCTGACCGTGGCTGTATACGCCAGGTAGCGCTCTTCGATTGCCCGGTTGGGATCGAGAATGGCGACCAACAAGGCGTCGGCGGATTTCTCGGCCATCGCCCCGAGGTCTGGCCCCACCTCATGGCCTTCACCCTGCAAGCGATGGCACGGGGTGCACTGGCCGATGAACAAGGCCCGGCCCCGCTCGGCGTCACCCACCCGGGTACGCACGCTGGCGTAGACGTCCACCACGGATTGACGATTTGATTTCACGGTTCCGAACAATCGCTGGGCACGTTCCCGCACTTCGGGGTCCGCGAATTCCCGGAGCTTCTGTCGCGTGGTCACGCCGATGTCGTCGACGGGGAATTGTCCTCCCTCGATCGCCCCCAGCAACCGGTCGATCCAGTGGCGATGCGCCAGGATGACGTCGAGGGCGGCGGTGCGGAGGGGCGGACTCAGCTGCGGCCAGGCCGCCACGAGACCATCGACCACTTCCGGATCCTGACGGCGTTGCAGCGCGTTCAAAATGGCCTGCTGCCAGCGCATCGAATTCTGTGGCGCGAGCAGGGCGGTGAGTCGGCGCGAGGCGATGGGGGACGCACCCGGGCTCCGGCCGATCACCCGCAGCGCCGCCAGTCGCAAGGGCTCTTCGGCGTTGGCATCGAAGACCACCGCTTCCGCATGGGCAAACACCGGAGCAAACGTCGACCAGTCAATTTGGTTCGGGGTCCCGGTGGCGCGTCGATCCAGCGCATCCAGCAAGGTTCCGAGCGCGTTGAACCGGGTGATCGCCCCTTGCGGCACATGGGCCATCATGGTGGTCGCCACGACCCGGGTCAGCGCGGAGTCATCGCCCTGGGCGGCCGCGAGTTGGACGAGACGTTCCAGGATCGGCGGCGGCGGGGTTTTCTGTGTGCCCAGCGATTGAATCATCGGCCGCAGTTGCTGGGCGGCGCTGGAGAAGACTGCATCCAGCAGCAGCGGGTCGGTGGCTTGTGCGAAGGCAAGCGTCATCAGGGCGGCGCCGGTGCGGGGATCGCGGAATTCCCCGAGGGACAGCGCAAGTTGATGCCGCACGCGGGGATCGGCGTCCTGGGTCATCGCGAGGACCGTGGCGGCAAGCACCGACTTGATCTCCGCCTGCCGGAGAAACGGTTCGCTCACCTGCAGGGCCTGGACGCGCACGGCGGGGTGCGGATCCCGCAGCGCCGTGATCACCGCGCCTTCGTTCAGTCCGCCGAGCATCGTCAATGTGGCCAGCGCCTGCAGCCGTACCTTTGGATTTCCCGCCGTGGCGGCCATTTTCTCCAGCAGGGGTTGGACGATCCGGTCCGATCGTTCCTGGAGCAGACGCATGGCCGTATCCCGTTGCCATCCATTCGAACTATCAAGCGCCGCGAGCAATCCCGGCGCGTCGAGACCAGCGAGCCGCGGCACCGGTCGCAGGGTGACGCCGTCCGGCACCACGCGGTAGATGCGGCCGCGGTCCTGCCCCGCGCGCACATCGATCCGTGCCTGCGTGTCCTTGGGGATCCACTCCGGGTGCTCGATCGTCTGCCGATACATGTCGGCCACGTAAAGGGCGCCGTCAGGCCCGGTCTTCAGCTGGGTGGGCCGGAACCAGTTGTCAGTCGACGCGAGGAATTCCGAGGTATGTTCCCCCGCCGCTCGATGGCTCTGGAAGGTGCCGCCGTAGACTTCGAGGACTTCCCGGTGAATGAGGTTTTCGCTGGGTTCGCTGATGAACACGCTCGTGGCGAAGTCCGGACCAAACAGATCATCCCGATACGGCATCGCGCTGCACGCACTGGTGACCCGGTTTTCGGCGCCGACGACATTGGGTCGGGGTAGCGGGCGGCTGGCGGGGAAGACGCGTCCGCCGTCTTCGTATTGCGCCAGCAGCGAGCGGTTGTCGCGCACGGCGAGATGGGGATTCCGGGCCACATACCGGGCGGGCAGGGGATAGTGCCAGAGCCAGGTGTAATTCGCGTTGCCAAACCAGTTGCCCCAGTCATCCCGATTACGTCCGTATTGGGTCGATCCCTCGATCGCCTCGAATTCACCGGTGTCGGGTCGAAAGCGAAAATCCCGGCCCTGCAGGGAAACGCTCTGGCCCGTCAATTCGCTGCGGATTGTGCCCCCGCTGTCGCCGTTGGCCCCGTAAATCCAGCCGTCCAGCCCGAGGGCGAAACCATTGACGCGGTGCTGTTGATTTCCGGGGTTGAAGCCGGTGAAAAGGACGCGGCGAATCTCGGCGCGCCCGTCGCCGTCGGCGTCCTCGGCTTACAGTATTTCCGGCGCCGCACTGATCAACACCC
>JAYTHD010000525.1:0-4877 GCA_043732975.1 Verrucomicrobiota bacterium | reverse complement strand
GGCATACCCGCATTCTCCGGGACAAGTTCCCCTGCCTGAAAGTGCCGGACCAGGGCTTCGAGCAGTGCGGCGCGATCGCGGGTGCCATCCAGCAGGGGGACCAGCTTGCGCATGAAGGCGCTTTCCAGTTGGACGGAATCGTGGAGCAGGCTGGTAATGGCGCCGCCATGCTTCGCCTGCCAGCGCGCGAGTTCGCTGACGGCCGGCCGTGGTCCCGGTCTTTCCACGAGGACAGGGGGTTGAGTCCGAAAGTTCACCAGACCAATGCGGCACATCATGAGCAAAAGAGCCGGCAACGACTCCGCGGGAATTTGGTGTAGACCCGCCGGGGCCAGCCGCGCACGCGCCGCGGAATTAATCTCGGCGAGGCCAGCCATACGCGGCCAGATGCTCGACAAATGAAGAAGGGCCGCCTTCGCGGTCGCCGACGTGGTGATGACCTCCGCGCCGTTGGGAATGCGAAACTCCTCGGGTACTCCCGGTGCCAGGTCGGGCGGGGACGAAGATGGCGCCGCGGTGGATGACGCATGGAGGGTTTCCGCGCGGCTGGGACTGAAGGAACGATCCAGCGTCAGATCGGCGTGGCAGAGAAGGGTCTGCCGGAAGAACCGGCACTTGATCATGTCCAGATATTGCTCCCGGGCAAGGAGGTCGCGATCCAGGGCCCGGAACCGGGCCGCGATCGACTCGGGAAGTTGTCCGGTCTCCATCTCGAACAAATCCGCCTCGCAGAGGAACTGCAACCCGTGCCGACCCGCATCCGCCACGAATTGATGGAAATAAAACGGCACGTTCTCGGGGCCAAAATCGTCATGGTAAACGCCGCCGGTCTCCAGCGTCTCGATTCGGTTTAGTTGGTCTTCGAGGATTGAACGATAGGTGCCCGCCTCCGGTTGCGCCTCGATCGCAAAGCGCAGCAGGGCGCGTCCCTGTTTCACCTTCGCCGCCGGCCCGCTGACCGTGCGGGTGTGATGGAGCATCATCGAGCGGGTGAGTTGGCGCAGGTAACCGCCTGGGTAGGCATTATAGCTGATGAAGGCCACACCCTGCGGCGCCAGATGGTCGTGGCAGAGGCTCAGGATTCTCTCCCTGACCAATTCCGGGACCCACGAATAGACGCCATGCGCGATGATGAAATCAAAGGAACCTGAGCTCCTTGGGAAATTCATCAAATCCAGAGCCTCGAAGTCGCAATTCGTGATTTTCAATTGCTGGACGGTCGCCCGTGCGTTGGCAATGGGGATCGCGGCCATATCGACACCGAGAAACCGGCTGTCCGGCAGACTCGCCGCCATGGGGATCAGATTGCCGCCGTCACCGCAACCCAGTTCCAGCACCCGGCAGCGGTGAATCGGC
This sequence comes from Verrucomicrobiota bacterium, assembly GCA_043732975.1. GTDB lineage: Bacteria > Verrucomicrobiota > Verrucomicrobiia > Limisphaerales > UBA9464 > CANIZL01. Next base: position 3,521 of record JAYTHD010000525.1, on the reverse strand, counting down.
CCCGGCGTCATGCCGAAAATTGTCGCGAGCGTGGCAAGATGATCGACGTGAGTTTTTGGGAAAGCGGCGCCCCGGTAGGGGATTTCGTCGTATTCACTCAGCGGCAGCGGTTTCATGGGACCGGAAAGCGAGAGTGTCGCTTATCTTGATACGACTTTGGTCTCTCGGTGGGGGGACATTGGGATCGAATTCAGTGCCCTGTCAATCTGCCGGGAGGCATTTCAGGGCATCGTGCGATTCGCCCATGCTGAAGGATGGTGGGAGCCTGGCATTCCGCCGGGCACTTCGTATGAATTGAAACCTGGCAAATCGCCGAGGAATCGTCTCGCGACTCTTACGTGTCGAATGGAGGACGGTGGGAAGGCAGGCCGGGCTTCCCTTGGGGGGGATCCAGGAAAACGCATTGACGCCTGACCGCCATGGTGGAACCTGAGCACATTCACCAGCGGGTTTCGCTCGTCGCCTTCACGGCATGGTCTTGCGTTTGCGTGCCAATCATGTGTTTCAGGAGCATCATTCGAAGTCCTCGGGACGGAATTTCAGGAGGATAAAATGGATTGGGATATTCATCTGCCTCTCGCCATCGGCATGCTCGGCGGGGTCTTTGCAATTGGCTTCGCCCTCTGGAAGTCGCGCTGGATCCTGCGGCAGGATGCGGGCAGCGAAAAGCTCCAACGGATCGGCGGCTATGTGGCCACCGGGGCCATGGCCTTCCTGATGCGGGAATACAGGGTGCTGGTGCCCTTCGGCCTCGGGGCCTCAGCCCTTTTGCTCATTGGCAATCACGGCGTCCTCAGGTGGGAAGCCGTCACGTTTGTCCTCGGCGCCACCTGCTCGGCGCTTTCAGGCTTCTTCGGCATGAAGATCGCCACTCGCGCCAACATGCGGACCACCGCCGCCGCCGCCATCGGCCTCAACGAAGCTCTCAAAGTCTCCTTCGCCGCCGGCTCGGTCATGGGCATGAGCGTCGTCGGTTTGGCCTTGTGCGGCATCACCACCGTCTTGTATTCCAGCCTCCATTTCTTCGGTCGCAGCCCGGAATCGTTTCACCACCAATCCTTGCCCATCCTGTCGGGGTTTGCACTGGGTGCCTCGTGCATCGCGCTCTTCGCCCGCGTCGGCGGCGGCATCTACACCAAGGCCGCCGATGTGGGCGCCGATCTCGTGGGCAAGGTCGAAGCCGGCATTCCCGAGGACGATCCCCGCAACCCTGCCACCATTGCCGACAACGTGGGGGACAACGTGGGCGACGTCGCCGGCATGGGTGCCGATCTCTTCGAATCGTTCGTCGCCTCGATGCTCGGCTGTATGATCCTCGGGATAGCGGTCGAGGCCACCGACGAGATTCGCATCCGTCTGGCCATGATTCCCCTGGTGCTCGCCGCCGCCGGATCGTTGGCTTCCGCCATCGGCATCGGCTTCGTCCGGGTCAGTCCCGGTGGCTCGCCGCAAGCCGCCCTCAATCGAGGTTCGTTCATCGCTTCGACCCTCGCGGCGCTGATGAGTTATCCCATCTTCCGCACCTGGCTGGGCGCCGATACCTTCGCGGGCGGTGCGACCGGGAATCGTCTGTTCGCCTGTACCGTCGTCGGAATCGGCGCCGGCACGCTCATCGGTGCTCTGACCGAATACTTCACGGGCACCAACAATCGACCGGTCAATGCCATCGTGCGGGCCTGCAAGATTGGCGCCGCCACCAATCTCATCACCGGCATGGGGATGGGAATGATCTCGACTGCCCTGCCCGTCGTTACGATGTGCGGAGCCATCCTCCTGAGTTATCAATTCGCCGGACTGTTTGGGGTCGCCGTTGCGACGGTCGGCTTGCAATTGACCCTGGGCATCCAGTTGGCGGTCGATGCCTTCGGGCCCGTGGCGGACAATGCCGGCGGTTTGGCGGAAATGTCCGAGATGCCGCCGTCGGTTCGGGCCACCACGGACAAATTGGACGCCGTGGGCAACACCACGGCCGCGATTGGAAAGGGTTTTGCCATCGCGTCCGCGGCGCTCACTTCGGTCATCCTCTTCTCCGCCTTCAAGGCCGAAGTTGGAATAGCCGCCATCGAAATCACCGACCCCAAGGTGCTGGTGGGACTCCTGCTGGGAGGCATGGTTCCCTACCTGTTCTCCGCCATCTGCATGCTGGCCGTCGGTCGGGCCGCGTTCCGCATGGTCGAGGAGGTCCGGCGCCAGTTCCGGACCATCCCTGGACTCCTGCAAGGAAAGTCCGACCCTGACTACTCGCGTTGTGTCGACATCAGCACCACGGCCTCCCTCAAGGAGATGATCCTTCCCGGACTGATCGCCATTCTCTCTCCCGTCCTGATTGGCTTCGTGGGTGGCCCGCAGATGCTGATGGGCTTCCTGGCCGGGGTTACGGCTTCCGGTGTTGCCCTGGCGATCTTCATGTCGAACACCGGTGGAGCCTGGGACAATGCCAAGAAGGCCATCGAAAGCGGCGTCGGCGACGGCAAAGGCTCGGATTCGCACAAGGCCGCCGTCGTGGGTGACACGGTAGGTGATCCCTTCAAGGACACCGCCGGTCCCTCGTTGAACATTCTCATCAAACTTATGGGCGTGATGGCGGTGGTCATCGCCCCCATGCTCAAGCATTACTGGGGCCTATGAACAACCACTACGAAACCCGCCTCTACCAGATCCTTTATCCCAATCAGGCACTGGTGGCATCACAACTCGCCCCAGAGGCCTTCGCCAAGCATTACCTGATCGGTTCCATACGGCATTACTCGGGCAAACTCGTCTTCGCCGACGTCGACCCCGCCTTCCGCCACCCCTATTTCGACATTGAATCCGGTCTCAAGGAACTGGTGCCACACAAGGATGGATCGCCCAAACACACCCGGTTCATCTGTTCTTACCGGGTCATGGAGCACATGGACTTCGATTTCATTCGCCGACTCTATCTGTCCACGTCCGAGGCCAATGTCCTCGAACTGAAACCGGCCACCTATGACAAGGTGCATCAGAGTGGATTTCTCCGGACTTTTGCCCAGATCGCCCCCCTCTCGATGCTGGTGATGACCCCACACGACATGCTGGAATTTGGCCGGTACATCACCACGCCGGGTAATCCCAAGGGCTGTCCCAGCCTCTTCTATACGCAAATCGACCTGAAAGTGAACGAGTTCCTCGTGAATTTTGAGCAGAATCCTTTCACCCAGGCACCGTTCTCCTTTCTGCACCCCTCAAAATTGCGCGACGCCATCATGCTGTTGAAGCAACGCCCCGAGAAGCTCATGAAAGGATTGTCCCTCTTCTGCCCCCTGGATCAGATTTCCTTCAAGCGAATCCGGCACGGCTTTATGTTCGCCTCGCAACAAAAATCCCTATTTTTCCCGCTGCCCACTCTGCACGAAATTGAGTCGCGGAATTTCAAGTTCTGGCAGGGGATGTAGGCCCGTCGCGACCAGCACTCGAAGGCTCAGAGTCGCTTTAACCGGACGTGTCGGAAGGTGAAAGGCCAGCGGGTGAGGCAATGGGGTCAAACATTGATTATTGAC
>JAYTHD010000524.1:0-12498 GCA_043732975.1 Verrucomicrobiota bacterium | reverse complement strand
AGCCACAGGTGCTGGCGGCACGGGACCGGCTGCGGTGGCAATCCCCGCGAAGGCGCCGATCACTCCGGGGTCGGTGTGTTTGGCGGGGCATAATCGTGTCCCGTCGAAGGGTGTCTCGGTGGTAAAGGGCGCATCCCAGGTTACCGAGGCATTCGACCACTGGGTGCTGCCGGCCTTCGCTGTAGAGATTGCGGAGACAAGTGTGCCCTGGCAGAGCGAGCAAGGACTGTGAGTGATGTGAAGTGTGATTGACCGGATCCGTTGCCGCCAATTGGGATCGTTCTGTTGTCGTAAGAAGTTGGCGAATTGCGTTTCCGCATGGGACGCGTTGCTATCGCAGGAATTAGTGTTTCCCCCGGTGTTCCAGGTGAGCGCTTGGATGCTTTGTTCGCCCCCGGCGGTTGTCGGACCTGCGAAAAGCAATCCACCCCACAGCCGGACGCCTTGCTGAAGGACCCAATTTTCGCCCCGTGCGGAGACGTGCTGTTGTTTGAAGCGCGAGTACTCGCGTGCTGCGCCCGGATTCTGCCTTCGCAGAAGTTCCTCGAACACGGTGGGATCCGTTGCAATTCTCCGGCCGATGCCCCGTCCAGGTACCCGCGAACCGGTACTGGCGGTGACGGGTTCAGTGCCTGGGATGGTGTTGGTGAGAAGCCCAGACCCAAGATTATCCAAGGGACCGCCGGCCGCAGTGGGTGGTCCAACGGTGACCTCCGCTCCCATTCTGACCGTGGTTCCGGTGGCGGGTCCACCGACGGATCCCTGTGCGCTACGGGGCACTTTCAGCTTCAGCAACTTTTGCGCTTCGCTCGCTTCGGCAAAGATGAACTGTTCACCATTTGCATCCTCACGAATGGTAAGGCTGCGCAGCCCGCGCGGCCCGAGTTCCTGCTGAACCTGAGCCATTTTTTGGTGAACCGTGGCGGGGGTCGCCTCGCCCGGTGTGAGTTCTTTCAAGCGTCGTTTGGCGTCTTGCTTCACCTGAGTGGAATGGGGGGAATCCGGCCCCGGCCCCCCCCCAAACAAAGCCCGTCCCAGGCGCCGCGCCTGGCCCACGACCCAGCCGATGATTGCATCCAGCGCCCGGTTGATCGGGGCCTGAATCTTCTGGATCACTTCGCGAATCTTGTCCGAGATGCCGTCCAATCCGAGGAGTCGGGCGAGGAAGGACAGGATCACCGGGATGGTGCGGGCCATGGATTGCTCGACGAAATTCGCCGCGGCATCAATCTGTCCGCTGGCGATGGCACTCACCGAATCGACCACGCTTTGCGCCAACGCGATGATCTGGTTCATTCGTTCGATGAAGAACATCACGGTTTTGTAAATGGCCAGGATCGCCTGGATGACGGCCCCCGCCGGATTGAACATGGTGGCCAGCCGCAGGATCGCGGCCTTGACGATCTTCTCGATCACGAAGTCCTTGATCCCGTCCAGGATCATGGTGGGCAGCGTATCGGAGACGAACTCAACGAATTTTTCCCAGGCCGCGCCCAAGCCTTCCGTGACGATCAGACGGACAAACTCCACCGCCTGCTCCACGCGCGCCACGGTGGGTTCGCCGAGTTGAGCGACGAGACGCGGACGTATATTTTGATACGTGAGGCCGAGAATTTGCAGGGCCAGTGAGAGAATGCCTTTGAAATCAAACTGAGCCGGCACCTGGATTCCCGCGCCGCCCAGGGCGCCGGTCAGCCAACCGATGAGACCGGTTTGGAGGTGCTGCCAGATGTTGGCGCCGAACTGGGTGAATCCCTTCTTCACGGCGCCGACCAGATTCCCGACGAAACCCATCGGGTCCGCAACGATGGTATCGAAAGCCTCGCCCGCCCGCTTGATGATCGCCAGGACCTGGGAACCTCCGCTCCCCATGACGACTTCGAACAGGATTTCCAGCAGCTTTTTGGCGATGCGCCCGGCCAGGGTCAGGACATCGCCGATGAAGGAAAGGAACGTGCCCGCGACGCGCTCGAAGGCGCCGAGGGGGTTCATCAAATCGTCAATACTGAAGCTCGTCCACAGTTCCGTGACCCGCGCAATGATCGCCGACGGAGTGAGTCCCAACTCCTCCACCTGGGCGCTCAGCCAGTCCATGGCCTTTTCGACGGCATGGCCTTCCTGGAGGTTGTTCCAGATCTCATCGCCACCCGGGACGAAATCCAGGAAACCGTGGATGAAGTTCGCGGCGGTGCGGGGCACTTCCTCGCCGGTGACCGGGTCTTTGCCCAGGCAGACCGTCAGCAAACGGTAGCCGGGGATGCGATGAACGTAGGCGCGGAGCAGGGCCATGATGGCCTCCTTGATCAACTCCAGTACCTTGGCGGCGAGGTTGCCGGCGAACTGGAGCAAGGTTCCGGCGAAAGTGGCCACCACACCCACCGTGCGCGTGAAGAGGTCGATCGGATGCAGCAGGGAATCCAGGCTGAGGCTCGTCCATAGCTCGGCGAGGCCCGTGATCAATCCCGTGAAGGCGCCCACGAGCAACGCCACTTGCGCATCGATCCAGGCGGCGGCCTTCGCGATCTGCCCCGTTTCCTCCATCTTGGCCAGGTGATTCGCGAACCCGAAAACGCGGAGCACCGCTCGCAGGAAATTGCCGGTATCCCAGGGATGCGCTTCATCCGTGAGTGGATCGTGGCCGAGAATCTGGCAGATCAGATCGTAGGCGTCCGCATGGTTCGCGAAGAGCGCCTTGACGGCTCGAATCCCAATTTCCTTCAGGACCGTGATGATCTTCTCGATGACCGCAGCCACGAAGTTCGACGCATCGCTCAGCAACGGGCCAAACACCCGCTTCACCACGCCCACATTGTAGTCGATCGGATCCGACCGCACGAGATCCATCTCGGTCCAGGCCCGATCAAAGGCGGCCGTAATGCGGCCCAGGGTGAGATTCCGCGCCGCGAGTTGGCCGGACAACCAATCGAAGACCCGATCAATGGCTCCTTCCTCATTTAGTTTGTCATAGACGAGGATCCCTCCGGGAATCAGCCCGGCCGCGCCGCGGAAGAAGGACGATGCGGTCAGCTCCACGGATTCGGCGAGAATCGGGTTGTAACCGAAGAGGACGCAGGCGAGCGCGTAACCCGGGATGGCGGCTTCGGCGGCGGCGTTGATATCGCTCTGGTACGGGAATCGCTGAAGGGTTGCCGGTGTCCGCGCGATGGGGCCCGCTTGGCCTTGCTGAACCACGTGGGTCAATTCGTGGGCCAATAAATGACGGCCGGACGAGGTTTCCGGTCGATACAACCCTTGGTGGAAATAGATATCGCTCCCATGGGTAAAGGCCTGGGCATTGACTTCGGTATTTAACCGGTGGGCGGTGGGCGAGTCGTGGATACGCACCGCGCCGAAGTCGGCGCCAAAGGCAGACTCCATCGGTCCACGCACGGCGGGGTCCAAGGCTCGACCGCTGCCGCGTGTTTGATTCAGACTGGAAGTGAAGTGACGGCTGGCAACGGGCGGACCACGGGCGTGCGACGGTGACGAGCGCGCGGCCGCACCCCCCGTCGTCCGGCGCGAAATCATTCGAGCTTGATGCTGCCGCACCGCGCGGCGGCCGAGGCCCGCCGCAGATCCCGACACCGCCCTTCTGGAAGCGCCAAGTGGGGCGGATCCTGCCGCCCAAGCGCGGCGATGGATGCCGGGAGACGGGGCGGCGGCTACCTTCTCTTCCGCAGTCAAAGGCTCCGGTGCGGGTTCTGAGGCGGATTCGTTAGCTCCGTCTTGCGGGGACCGTTGAATGGGCGCCTCCGCTGGTGCGGCATTAAGCGCCTCGGGGCCCGCACCATCCTCGGTCTGCCACGGATGCGCCATCCGTGAAATGGCTGGCGACGCTGTCGGTAGCGTGGGCTTGGAGAAAAAAGGACCCTCGGCGCCCGCCACCCGTTGAGCCATCCGTTCGGCCTCGATTTCGTGAGGATCCCCGGGCTGGCTTACCGGCAGCCGGCATTGAATCGGCGCGGAAAAAGTTCCCGCTCCCTGTCGTCCGACTGGGGCCTGGGTCGGGTTGAAAAAGTTCGCGCTCGACGTGCGGGCAGGCCGGGCTCGAGCGGCCGAAGTACTCGCGGGAACCACCGTATGAGATTTCACGTCACGCCCTCCCAATCCACGATGAGCGGGGGGGGCATCCACGGCAATCCAACCGGCGACACGCTCCACGGCAGTTGGTTCAGAAGCATATCGTACGACTGATGTTCGACGGCGAGCCGCGGGGGTGTTGGCTGCGGAAACAACAGTCCAGATCGCTGAAGAAAGCTTTCCCGGAGTCCCGCCGGGGAGGTTTTTCCGAGGGCGGACCAATGCGCGATGACCGCCTCCAACAAGGCCGTGCCCTCCTCGGTGAACGTCGATCCGAGATCATCGAGTCGGGGCAATAGGTCGGCGTCCTCGGGGTACAGGCCGGACAGCCATTTTTCGAGCACCAAAGCTGAATCCTCCGTCGCGACTCGCCCCCACGCCAGCCAGTGCAATGCCTGCGCGGCGTGCCAGGGGGCCGAGAGTCGGGTGGACCCCCGGTGATGAAATCCCAATTCCGCAAGAAAACCGGGGAGGAATGGATGTAACAGAACCAGTCCCGCCGCCTCCACCGGGATCCCCGCGAGCCCATGGCCTTCCCCCGGGGCTTGCGACCGCCGGGGAAAACCCACGGGAGCCGATTTCGACTTTCCAGATTTCCTTCGCGTCCGTTTCGCGGCGACTCCCTCGGGCCTGGACGTCGTTGCTGGCGGTGGCGCCCCGTCACCGATGGCAGGGATGGCGGCATCGGCCGTTGGTGCGGAGTCCGGACGCGGAACCTGTCGAGACTCAGCGATCCATTTGGGCGTTTCCGCGGGGCCGGCATTTGGCGCTGGCGCCGGCGCCGGCGGAGGTTCAGAGCCACCATCGGATGGCGACGCAACCCAGGCCCGCAGATACGCGGTCGTTGGTTCATCGTCACTCTCGTCCAAAACTCCGGACCGGCGCAACCAACTCAGAATCTGCTGCACACAGGCTTCCGGAGAAAAAGGTCCGGACCTGGTTTCCGCCGGGAGGTTGGTGGTGCGGATGGACGCGTCCAGAACCCGACAAAGCTCCGGCAGACTCAGGAGCCGCCAAACCAAGGAACGTCGGGTCGAAACCAACCGTGCGAGGCGCAATGAAAACCCGCTCACGGTGCCGGGTTCAGCCCAATCGGACTGGATCTCCAGCCAACGTTTTGGCGAGACCCACCAAGGGCGTGTTCCCGTTTGCAACCAATGGAACAACGCCGCACCGGAATCCACCGGCGACCGGGTCGGAGTGACAGGATCTCTCGTAAAGACCGTCGATCCCTGGGTGGCCGGTCGCCAATCGCCAGGCAATGGCCCGGGCGAGGTGCGCCGTGCCCTTTCTTGAAGTGCCTTAATGGCCGGCCCAAGCTGCTCGGCCAGAAGCGGTCCCAAATCGTCGCGGAGAGACTTGGGCGACAGAGTTCCCAAATCAATTTCCGCCCGGTCAATAACGATTTCGTCTCCCCCGGATGCGGAGGCCATTACCGAATCCAGCGACACTGAAAACGCCGCCTCCCCGACCGCCATTTCCACCGCATCCATCGCGCCCCCGGCCAACGCGGCGGACGGCGCTAGCAACTCGAAGCGGAGCCTGTGGATCAAATGCGGCATGGAGCGGCGCTAAAAACCCGGATTAAATGCCCGGACACTCTTGATGGCGGCCGGGTTGCCGGCGAGGTCGCTCTGGAGTTTTACGAAGGACTCTTTAACGAGCTTTTGGGCCTCCGGGCTCTCCAGTTGAACCGACGCAACCTTGAGGGCCGTCGCGACGGATTCTGTTTTCGAATCCACGGAGGTGCCCACGGGCATTCCCCTGGCCATTTCCGCCAGGGCCTTGTTTCCTTTGTCGATCAAGGCGCCGTGTAGGGTCTCTTGCGCCTTGATGGACTCCGCGAGGGCCGGACTTGGATCCCCCAAGGCCCGGCGGGATCGGAGATCCTGGAGTTTCGCATCGCTATTTTCCAAATCCAGAAGTACGTTTTTAAGCTTGGCATCCACCCCGGGATCGGCGGCGAGTTGTCCGAGACTGCCCGGCTTAATGACGCCGCCAGTGTTTCCCGGGTTCCCTTTTAATGTTGTTACCAAATCATAATAAGACTTCAATCCGTCCGTGACCCGGGTCGCGACCTCCTGTTTGAATCCCTCCTGGGCAACTTGCATCCGGGTATCCAGAGTGTCGCCCAGCGTCTTCTCCGTGATGGATTTCACGTTCCATTTGTAATCTTCCTTCCACGGTATCGGCTTGGGTACGAGGTTAAAGTCCGGCGGCAGCGGATCCACCCAGGGGGGAAAGACGGGAACTCTGACTTCGCGCGGCGGACGGGGATCGAAAGGCACGGGTAGTACGACCACGGGGGGGACTTTTGATTTCACCGGCTGTGCAGGTTCCTCTTCCACGGGCAGGGTTTGCAGATTCAAATGCCAATAATAAGGCAGGGAGGCGTCGGCCGTTACCCGTTGGTTTCCGTCGGGAGCCGTGGTGTAGAGAAGCACAAAGGTTCCACCGGAAACCACTCCTCCCTGCGGCTCCAGTCCCGGATGAGCCGAAAGAAAATCCGCCAACGTAACCCGTTCGGCGATCTTGCGCCGTCGCTTCCGCAGGATGTCGTAAAGCTGGCCGATTTGCACCGGCAACTCGGACTGGGCGAACTTTGAGGCGGGGGAAAAATCAACCTCCTCCGTCACGGGCGCAACCGCAGCGGTGAGTTTGCGGCTGGCGGCGACGGAAAGATCGTACCCATCGAGAAACACCTGAGGACTTCGGAGTGAAAAAGTCGAATAATTCTCCGGCATGGTCTTGCTGAAGTTCGAGACCTGATTCTGCAAAGCAGCCGCGGTCGCCCGGATGTCGCCGGCGGTGGTGCTGCCGGCGGTAAAGCGATTCTTCTGCACCTCCACCTGGAGTTGGACCTTCTGGGTATAGTCCTCGATATCCTGAACCCGCACCATCAAAGCGGCCTTGTGCTGGTGGAAGAGGGTTTCGATGTCAAAAAAACGATATGGAGGCAGCATCGCCTTGGAGGGATCCTCCTCGATTTGCACCGCGACAATCTCGAAGGCCAGATTGAATTGCGCACGCAACACCGCCAGGGAACGCATCGCCTCAGAAACCGTCTTCCCTAGATGACCTTCGATCCGGTAGAACTCAGGTCCGGGAAGGCGGCGTCGAAAATTCGGCCCGCCGACGTTCCCGTACGAAAGCGGCACCGGCTCCGGTCCGTCGACGGCCAGTGCCGGGTTCCAGGGGGAGACGTTGGCGAGACTGGAGGGGCGTGCCCGTGTGCCCAAGGGGGAATAGTTCGGACGCGACGGGATGATCTTAAGCTCCGAGGCCGCATTCAGCGGCGTGGGTGCAAAGTTCGTGGCCATCGAAATCATCCGATCCCAAAGCAACTGGGATCGACGCAAATCCCGACCCGCCATGTTGGAGGCTCCGGGTTTCGTCGCCAGATGGCGAAAACGTGTGAGATTTGTCTTCCCCGAATCCCCCAGCAGCACATGCCGTGGATGCGCCGTCGGCGCGATGGAGGGCGCCAATCGAAGGCCTGTCAGTGATTCGCGCCACTCATTATAGGCCTGGCAGAAATCACCCCAGAATTCATAGATGGCGAGCAGTCCGGGAATCTCGACGTTGGCGTTCAGGGCTTTTCCGGGAAGCCTGCCATCCCAATTGGGCGCGGCTTGAAAGCCCGCCGTGAGCAACAGGTTTCTTTGCCCATCGTCCAGGGAAAGAAGATCCAAGGCCGCCGCCCTGACCTCGGTGATGGTCGCGACCAACGGTTCCTGAAATCCATTCGCCCCTTCCAACTTGGTGACCTGATTACCAAAAAGCGCGCGTGGGCCCAGCATCTCGACGCGTGCCAGTGGGATGTCCGCCAGGTTTAGAGGCAGTTGGGTCACCTGGCCCTTGGCCAGCAGGAGCACATAGAGATCATGATGATGCACCGGCCCTTTGTGATCACAACTGGCGATGGAACAGACCTCCTGAGCGGCGTTGTGTGTCTGCAGATACAGGGCCACGACTTTGTCGGCGAGGTCGGCCGCCGTCAGGGCCACCGCATTGTTCGTGGCATCCGGTTGCAGAATCGTAAAAGGCTTGGGCGCCGGATTTAATCCCGTGTAGCCATCGGCGTCCGTCAAGGTGCGCTGATGTGTCAGACGCAGGCGACTCGCGACCGGGAGAAGGTCCCCGTCACTGGTCAGGGCCACTCCGGGCTCGAGCACCAGCGCGGTGCCGTCCACCCGAAAATCCAATCCCGTCAGCACCCCGGAACCGTGCAGCCACGCCCGGGTCAATCGATCCTGAACATCCAAAAAGTGGATCAATTGATTGAGATGTTCCGGCAGAAGGACCTGGTCGGGGGAGAAGTGGAAGAATCCGTCCGGCAACGGCGGGTTCAATCGAATGGGCGCATTGATGTCGGTGAGGTTCATGGCTTCAATTTCCGATATAAGTTAGGCTCGCACCCCGAGGTGCGATCGTCCGAGGATGATGGCGGAGGTTTCGTCTTGATCTTCGACGCAATCATGGAGTTTTCCGTAGGGATAGATGGTATGAAGCGACTTGAGGCGCGTGATGACGGGCGTCAGTGCAGCGATCCGGCCGTTTTCATCCAGGGCAGGATCGCCCAAGGCCTTTCGCCACGCGGCGAATTCGTCCCTCACCGCCTCGAATTCGGCCGTGCTGGTAAAGCATATTTTGGGACAGAGATGGGCCGGGAAGTCACGGGTGATAAGTGTTTCAGCGAACAGTCGGAATTCCGGCTGCGAGAATCGCTTGGTCTCTCCGTTGAAGATGAAATGCACATGATGACTATAGGGATCCCAGGCCGCGGGGTCCGTACCGGCGGCTTCGCAGGGCGGGCTGAGCACCGCCCAGTTGGCATTCATGCCGCGGGGCCGAAGCAGGATGCTTTCGATGACCACCAAGCCATCCCCGGCAGCAGCAGCAGTATGGAACCCCAGAAGATGGCCCAATCGTTGTTCGAGAGTGGAGACGGATACCGGATCTTGGATTTCGCAAGCGCATCCTCGTCGCTCTCCCAAGGCGGCGACCTGGCTGAGGAACTGCCGTCTCGCGTCCAGTATCTCCTCGTCGGCGAGCCCGCCCGCCCTCGCTAAAATCGATCCGACAAACGATTCACCCCAGCGGGCCAACAGATGATCAACCACCCGGGTGCGTCGCTGGATCCAGTCCGTGTCGGTCTGTCTCATGACCTCGCCCAGGTAGGTGTCGTAGTCTTTGGGAAGCAGCGCCTCCACTGCTGGGAGATCAGCCACGCGGACGCTGTGCAGGCTCCGTTTGCCGGTGTGCTGCGCGGAGAGCAGCGTGGAGACGTGTTCGATCTGGGCCGTCAGGTTGGCCAGCATCTGGTCCAGGATGAGCAGGTAGGACTGCAATTGTCTGGCCTGGCCCAGTTTTTTCCCCGGTGCCTGGGGATCGAAATTCCGCAGCCCGACCCCATACACCGCCGGCAGGATGTCCTGCAGCGTGGTGAAATCGTCCAGCCGGCCTGGATCCTGACCGGTCGGTATCGGCCAGGCCCCGCAGGTGATTTCCGCCGCCTGGCGGGTGGCCGCTTCCAACGCCGTCAGTGCGGCTTTCGCCTTTGTGGCATCGGAGCGAAAGGGCAGGGGTCCTTTGAGAAACAGGAATCGGGCCTCTTCGAAATCCAGTTTGGGCTCATGACCCGGAGGGAGCGTCAGTTCCCAGTCGACAGCCCGGGCATCGATTCCACCTTGGGGCGTGGCGGCCAGCTGGAATCGGCCCACGGAGTCCACTCCCTTGACGCCCTGGATCACCCGGAGGAGATCCGAGGTGCGGAGCGTTGCACGACTGGCCGTGGCCTCCAACTCCTCCTCCAGAATAAAGCCATGGGCAAGGGGCGGTCCTGAATATATGTCCTCCGGCGGCAGGCCTCGCGCCCGCAACTGCTCCAGGGTGTGGCGTTGAACGGTGGGATTCAGGAATTGCCGGAGGGCCTGCACGATCGCGGCGTGGGTGGCTTCCACGTGGGCCTCGCTCTGCAGCCGGATTTCTGCGCAAATCGTTACCGGGCTCGTCGGCGTTTCGAGGACCGCCGCCAGATCGCCACCCAACGGTCGATGCTTGTGAAAGAGGCCAACAATCCTGTCGAAAACCGGCTTCTTCCCGGCGTCCTGGATTTCCGTGTGGAACAAAAGTCGGATGTTCCAGGTTCCGCGCAACGTCAGCGGAAGTCCCGCCCCCGCGTTGACAACGATAATAGGCGGCGTGGCATTCGTATCGGCCCGCAAAAGGCCGGTGATCGGCGCCGGTTCGACCCAGACTTGCCGGAGTTCCGGACATCGGTCGAGGAACAGGCGGCGGAAATCATTCGCGGTCACCGGCGTTTGCCCAAACGCCCCGGGAGCAGTGACCCACGCCGGGCCCGGTTCAAGGCGGCTCCGATTGAACAGGACCTCATCCGGAAAACTGGCGCGATAGGCGGCATCGGTGGTTCCGTAGACCGCCGTTTCCAGCAGGGTCACACCCGGATCGTGGACGTTGTAATCGGTCCACACCCCGGACGCGACCCGTTGCAGGAAGGCAATCCCCAACCGACGCAGCTGGTGATAGTCCAGGGCAGTCGATGACGACGGCTTGCGGGGCAGGGTGGCGGGCACGGACATGGCTCAGGCGGGTTGAATGTCGTGGGACGGCCAGGAGGTCAGAATGGATCCGGGGGAGGAGGGCAGGATCTCATGGAGCACAACCGTGGAGGTGGACGCAGTGGAGGATTGAATGAAAAAATCCTGCACGAAATCCACCCCTGGCAACCCATCCACGAAGGCGATGAGTTTGCTGCGGGTGATGCCGTTGCCAAAGGAAGGGAGAGCCCGGCCATTGCCGGCCCAGGGCGCCAGTTGCTCTTGCAGCCTCGCTTCCACCTGTTGGCGGGAAGTGGCGAACGCATATCCCGGTTGAAAACGAATCCGGAATGAGAGCCGCACCGGTTCGAATTGCGGATTGATGACGGTAATCGACGCCTGGGGACTGGCGAGACGACGTATGAAGTGTTCGATCTGTTCCAACACCGCGAGGCTCGCCCGCGGCTGGAACGGATCGTTGACCGTATGTCCACGGGTGTCCGGTACGACCACCAGGGTCACGGCGCCCGGTTGGTAGCGCAGATTCCGGTCGGAGTGGGGAATCGCCCGCACCTGGTAAATCGAGGGAAAGGCGTCGAGAACCAGACGTTCAAAGTCCCAGGCGGTGAGCGCCCGTCCGCGGTGGCGCAGAACCTCACTGGCCCGAGTCAAAAGCTCCGGGGAGGTCTCCAACGGGCGTCCTCCGTAAGACCGGCCGGGCTGGGCAAAGGCTTTGACTGACGGCACGTGCGTCTCCGTGGACGTGATGCTGCCGGCGAGTAAAACCGGCGCGGCGCCAGGACCGGAACCCGGGGGAGCGCCAACCCTTGTGGTCGGCACGGCTCCAGTCCAAATGCCACGCACCCGGCAAACCCCACTGGGGTCTCCGACCGCCACCAACCGCAGCCAGAGCAGCCCCGGCTCCAGCAGGGTGTTTGTCAGCGAGGCCACCGCCGGGATGATCAAGCGAACGACTCCGGTACTGAGAAGGCCGTTGGTGTTTTCTATTGGAACCCCGCCCGCCGGAATGGAGCGCCACTGATTCTGACCCAACACGCTCCACGCCAATGCGGGCGGATCGACGAGAGGATTGGCGGTGGCGTCATCCAACTGGAAGAGGAGTGAAACGCTTTCTCCTGGATTGACGCCCGCGATCCCCAGCAGGAACTCGGCGTCGCCATCGGTGGGAGTCAACAGGGTTGCGGGCCGGGTGTCGCCAGCACTGGCAATGATGCCTTGATGCTCCTCCCGTTGTCCGAACGGCCCGAGCTGGAAAAATCGCACCTCGCGGGTCGGATACGCCGTCACGTCCTGCAGCTCCGTCACGGCGGACTCCGCATCGTAGTCGAGCGAAAAGGACGCCAGAACCGGGTTCCAAGGCACCGCGGGTGGCGTGGTCTTCGCTTGCAAGGCCTGGGCCAGGAGAATGGGATATTGGGAATGACCGAAATCCCGGTCCAGACGCAGTCGCAGCAAACCGCGTTGCACCGGAGCCCCCAACGAATGTTCCGCGCGCAACGAACCCCGAAACTCCGTCGCCGGGACCCGGAGTGCCGATCGCAAACGCTTCAAGGGCGGTTCGGCAATCGTGGGAAGGGACCGGTCGACGACGTTCACGGAGAAAGGCATCTTTACCTTGGCTCCCGGGAGAGGCTTGGAAATCGCGGCGGCAAATTCGGCGTAGCGCAGGCCCACCCACGGTGTCGTCGTCAGTGCGGCGGTGGCCGTATCCACGGTCTGTTCCTGAATCGTTCCGCCTGGATTGAACAGGCGCACTCCGGACGCCAGCGTTTCGTACTGGCCATTCCGCCAGATGGCGAGTGTCGCTGTGAGGTTGTCGTTCGTTGGAAAGTTGGCG
>JAYTHD010000523.1:0-16589 GCA_043732975.1 Verrucomicrobiota bacterium | reverse complement strand
GGTTTCGCTGCGGAAGCGCCGGATCGTCGCTTCCACCGCCGCTTCCCGCGTCGACGGCGAGTCCGTCTCCAGCACCTCCCGCACCCGCGCATTGCGTTCCTCGAAGCGGGCCGCGAACAGCGGACGCAGCTTGGCAAACTGTCCCGGATCCAGGGTGTTCGTCAGGGCCAGTGACGACCAGAGGGAATACAGGTCGGCGTCGGTCTGAAACCTCCGCTGAAAGCCCCAGCGAAGCATGTCGTCCTGAGAGGGCTGGCCGTTGGGATTCTGGGCGGCGCGTATGGCCGGGTTCAGGACAAAAACCAGCGGGAGGGTTCCGGGGACAAAATTCGTGTGAACGAGGATGGAAAAACCCGGGCGCAAACTGCCAACGGCGGGCACCGACCGCACCGCACCCAGCTTGTCGGTGGCTTCCAGGCGAAACCGGATGACCCCCAGAGTCCCGGCCGCCTCGCCGGGAAGAGTTGCGAAATAACGCCCATTCGTGCCCAGTTGCAGCGGCATTCGTTGCTCGGCACTCTCTTTGCCCGCCGAGAGCACCCGATACGCCAACGCTGCCGATTGAACACCCTCCGGCGCTTCAATCCGGGCGGAGACCCGGACCGGTGTGCCCGGAGCAATCGAGCGGGCGCTCAGCTCGGGATCGTGAATCAACGGCGGCAGGCTCCGCTGAAAAACACTATTGGTGGTCCCTGGGGTTCCGCCCGGCTGTTCCCCTCCGGGCGTCAGTGGCGACGCCGCCCAGTTCGGGGAACCCTCCGACCCGGCCAGCGGCGAAATCCGTTCGAGCGAGGCGGAATGACCATCGGCTTCGAGCGGCCAGGGGCTGTGGTTGTCGAACTTGACGCTATCGACCATTTCCCCCCGCGCATTCCTGAGTTCAATCCGTGCATTCTTGGACTTTATCCCTTGCGGAAAAACGGCGGCGGCAGACTGGTGATAGGCATTGTTGAAAACTTCCGCATTGCGGCAAACCACCAGGAAGCCGCCGGGAGGAATCCGGGTGCCGGCCGGGAACTGCAGCTGAATTCCTTTGGCCAGGGACCAGCCACTGAGATCCGCGACTTGCGGGTCCGGATTATGCAATTCCACCCACTGCAACTCGTTCAAATCCGCCGGCGCCCGGTAGAAAATCTCGTTGATCACCACCCGGGCACTGGCCGGCAGGGACAAGACGGTGGCGAGCAGAATCGCACCCAAATGTTTGCGGGAATTCATAGAGGAATGGGATTCAGACAGTGCGAACGGCATAAACGTTGCAAATGAGATGCCGCATTTTTCCTAACGGACGATAAGCGTGGTCGATTCGAGCGCCAGCGCTTTGGGCAGGATCACGGCAGGCGTACAGAATGAACCCGGGTTTGCTTCGCCAGTACCGAATTCTACGACATGATAGGACCATGTCTTCCCCGCTTCGTCTGGGTCTGATTGGTTTGGGCAATATCGGCAAACATCACGCAACCTATTTACTCGAGGGCAAGGTGCCCGGCTGTGCGCTGGCCGCTGTTTGTGCCACCACGCCGGCGAAACTCGAACCGTATACCGCGCGAGGTCTCACCGGATGGACCGACGCGACCCGTATGATCCAGTCGGGCACTCTGGACGCGGTTCTGATCGCCACCCCGCACTACGATCACGCGCCCCTCGGCATCGCCGCCCTGGATGCCGGCCTGCACGTCATGGTTGAAAAGCCCATCGCGGCGCACAAGGCGGACGCGGAACGTCTGCTCGCGGCCGCGGC
Source organism: Verrucomicrobiota bacterium (assembly GCA_043732975.1). Lineage (GTDB taxonomy): Bacteria > Verrucomicrobiota > Verrucomicrobiia > Limisphaerales > UBA9464 > CANIZL01. The sequence goes on along the minus strand of JAYTHD010000523.1, from coordinate 14,848 downwards.
CCGGCACCCGCAACAGGTCTTTGCCGGCATGTTTCAACTGCGCGTCGAGCCTCGTTATCGGGAACTGAATCGACTCATTGTCACAGGCGAACTCGGATCGCTGGTCCGGGTGAATTGGATTAATACGGACTGGTTTCGCACCGAAGCCTATTATGCGAGCGGCGGCTGGCGGGCCACCTGGGCGGGCGAAGGTGGCGGGGTGTTGCTGAACCAATGCCTGCATAATCTCGACGTCCTCACCTGGTTGCTCGGACCGCCGAAGTCAGTCCGCGGCTTTGGTCAGCTCGGTCGGTTTCACCAGATCGAGGTCGAGGATCAAATCACCGTACATCTCGAATGGCCAGGACAGGTCCAGGGAGTGTTTGTTGCCAGCACGGGTGAAGCGCCCGGAACGAACCGGTTGGAAATCGTCGGCACTCGGGGCAAGGCGCTGTTGGAAGACGGTCGGCTTCGGTTCTTCAAGAATTCCGCCGACATGATTGAATTCAGCCGCTCGGCCACGGGCGGCTTCACCAAACCGGAAATGACCGAAGCTTTGATCCCTTTCGAGAATGCCGCCGACCCGCATGCCCAACTCATGCGCAACTTTGCCGCAGCCATCCTTGCCGGAACACCGTTGATCGCTCCCGGCAGCGACGGCGTGCATTCCCTGGAACTGGCCAATGCGGCAGTGTTTTCTTCCCTTCAGGAGTCGACGATCCACCTCCCCATGGATGGCCTGGCGTGGGAAGAGAAGCTGCGGGAACTGGCGGCGAAGTCGACCCTGCACAAACAAGTGCGGACAGGCGGGACCGACGACTTCGCGGCCTCGTTTCGACGCTAGCGGAAGCTGCCGCGGCCCATTTCAAATCACATAGTCGGACGCCGCCATCGGGACCCGCTGCACCGATTCCTCGCGGGCGATCAGGTCCGCCAATGACGTTCGCTCCATTTGCGCGGCCACGGTGTCCCGCACCCCTTTCAGCTTGCAAAGCATTCTCGCCACGCACTGAAAGTTTCATCTCCGGCGCAATCGTGCGACACGTTTCGGTTATCACAATCAAATCCTATTGACTAAGTGGGATTTAAATCCAAAGTCATTCACGTAAGTTACATGCATTTAACGCGGACACCGCTCCATTTTGCGGGTACTGCCTCGCCCAGGAGGTGGTCGTTCCTCGAGTCCCGTCTCGGCCCCGCCCTGCTCCTGCTTGCGTTATTTACCGGCTGCAAGGGGCATCACGCGAGTCCGACGGGGCAACAGACCTTGCTAAACGTGTCCTTCGATGTCAGTCGCGACCTGTTCACCGAAATCAACAACGCCGCGAGTCCGGTCCTTGAATCCAACACCGGGCATCCCGTCGAGATCCGGCAATCGCACGGCGGTGCGAGCAAGCAGGCCCGATCGGTCATTGAGGGAATGGATGCCGACGTCGTGACCCTGAATACCGTCAGCGACATCGACCTCATTGCGCGCCGGAGCGGATTGATTTCGACGAACTGGCGTTCCCTCAAGCCCCAAAACTCTGCGCCCTATTCAAGCGTGGTGGTCTTTTTGGTCCGGCCCGGGAATCCCAAACATCTGCACGATTGGTCAGACTTGACCCAAGCCAACGTCACCCTGGCGATGTCCAATCCCAAGAGCAGCGGTTCCGCCCGGGTCGCGCACCTCAGTGCCTGGGCGCACGCATTGGGACGCTTCGGTGGCGATGAAAAGCGGGCCCGTCAATTCCTGGCGGACCTGTACGCCCGGGTCCCGGTGCTCGACACGGGGGCCCGCGGCGCGACAATCACCTTTGTCGACCGTCAAATCGGGGATGCCTTGATCACTCTCGAGGCGGAACAATGGCAGGTCGCCCGCCAGAATCCCGCGGCTCATTTCGAGGTCGTTTATCCCAGCATCAGCCTGGAGGTGGAAATGCCGGTGGCGGTGGTCGAACGGATCGCCCGCAAGCACCACACCTGGGAGCTGGCCAATCGCTATCTGGACTTCCTCTATACCCCGGAAGGGCAGGAAATCATCGCCCGGAATCATTTCCGGCCCCGCGACCCGCAAGTCCGCCAACGCCACGCGGCGGACTTCCCGGCGCTCAAACTCGCAGACGTTGATCGGGATCTCGGCGGCTGGGACCATGTCACGGCCGAGCACTTTGCCGAGGGTGGCCTCTTCGACCAGGTGTACGATCAAAGGCGTTGAGACATGTTTCGGCGACAACCCTCACCGCTGCCCGGATACGGCCTGACCATCGGCTACACGATGCTGTCGCTGAGCCTGGTCGTGCTCCTGCCGCTGGGCGCGCTGCTGTTGAAGACCTACGGCGTGGGTTGGAGTGAATTCTGGCGCCACGTTTCCACGCCCCGCGCTGCCGCTGCGTACCGGTTGACCTTTGGTGCCGCCTTTGTCGCCGCCTCTCTAAATACCCTGGGCGGTCTGCTCCTGGCGTGGGTTTTGGCCCGCTACAGTTTTCCCGGTCGCCGAATCCTCGACGCGCTGATCGACGTGCCGTTCGCGCTCCCCACCGCGGTGGGCGGCCTGGCCTTGGCGAGCGTCTATGCGCCCAACGGATGGATCGGGCGGGAAGTGGGGCCGGGAACGGCCCTGGGTCATTGGTTTGGCGCCGAAGGCCTGAAGCTCGCGTACAACCGCACCGGCGTGGTCATCGCCCTCGTGTTCGTCAGTTTTCCATTTGTCGTGCGCACCGTCCAACCGGTCGTCGAAATGCTGGACCAGGGCCTCGAGGAAGCGTCGGCAACCCTGGGCGCCGGTCGCCTGCGCACCTTTCTGCAGGTCATTCTGCCGACCTTGTTCCCCAGTTTGCTGACTGGCTTTACGCTCTCGTTCGCCCGGGGCATCGGAGAATTCGGCAGCATCCAATACATGTCCAGCAACACGCCGTACCAGACCCAAATCGCCCCGCAGTTGATCATTCAACATCTCGACGCCTACGAAATCGAGGCCGCGCTCTCCATCGCGGTCTTCCTGCTGGCAGTCTCCTTCCTGCTTCTGGGCCTGATCAATCTGCTGGAGTCGCGGGCCCGCCGGTATCTGGGCGCCTGAAGCATCAGGTTCATCACTTCAAGCCATGCCCCGAGTCCCCTCCCACGAAGCCGCTTCCCACCCACCGGTGCGCGCGAGCGATGAAACCACCGGGGTGAAATGGCTCCTGATTATTTGCGCCGTGGGCTGGGTCGGAATGCTTTTGGTCCTGCCCTTGGCGAGTGTTTTTGTCGAGGCGCTGCACCGCGGATGGGGGGCCTACTGGAAGGCCCTGGTCGATCCCAATGCCCTGGCAGCGTTGCGGATCACCTTCTCCCTCGCGGCCATCGTCGTGCCGATCAACTGTGTTTTCGGACTGGCCGCGGCGTGGGCGTTGACCAAATTTCAGTTCCGGGCCAAGCTGCTATTGCTGACCCTGATCGATCTGCCGTTCGCCATCTCCCCGGTGGTGGCTGGCGTCATGTTGCTCGTGTTGTTCGGCGCCCAGGGATTTTTTGGCCCCTGGTTGCGCGAGCACGACCTCCGGGTGGTGTTTGCCTTCCCCGGAATGGCCCTGGCCACCCTTTTTGTGACTTTCCCACTGGTGGCCCGGGAACTGATTCCCTTGATGCAGCAGCAGGGGACGGATCCGGAGCAGGCGGCTTTGACGCTGGGCGCCAACGGCTGGCAGACATTCTGGCGGGTCACCCTCCCGAGTGTGAAATGGGGTGTCCTTTACGGCGTCATTCTCACCAATGCCCGCGCGATGGGCGAATTCGGCGCCATTTATGTCGTCAGCCGTCCCGTGCCGGGCGAGATTCCCCTGCCCTTGTTGGTGGACACCTTGAATTCCGAACACAAGGGGCAGCAGGCCTTTGCCGTGGCCAGCCTTCTGGTCCTGCTGGCCTTGGCCACCCTTGCCCTCAAGAGCGGGCTGGAACATCGAAAGAACAAATGAACGCACTCCGGATACGCGGCCTCACCCATGAGCATTGAACTGCGTCAACTGACCAAACGCTTTGGGACGGTCACGGCGGCCGAGGGAATTTCGCTCCAGGTGAACGACGGCGAGTTGGTGGCTCTGCTGGGCCCGAGCGGCAGCGGGAAGACGACCGTGTTGCGCATGATTGCGGGCCTGGAAAACCCGACGGGTGGGGAGGTCTTGATTAATGGCCGCGTCGTCAACCCGGTGCCCGTGCAACGGCGCAATATCGGCTTTGTCTTTCAAGGCTACGCCCTGTTTCCGAGCATGACAGTCTCCGGCAACATTGCCTTTGGCCTGCGGGTCAAAAAGTGGGAACCCGATCATAGGCAGGCCCGGATCGCGGAATTATTGAAGATTTTTGGACTCGAGGAATTGGAGGAACGTTACCCGCACCAACTCTCCGGCGGGCAACGCCAGCGCGTGGCCATCGCCCGGGCGCTGGCACCGAAGCCGGACGTCCTGCTGCTCGATGAACCGTTCGCCGCCGTCGATGCCAAGATCCGCCAGGAGTTGCGGGAGTGGCTGGTGCGCTTGCACGACGAGCTGAACTTGACCACCATTTTTGTGACCCACGATCAGGAGGAGGCCATGGAGGTGGCGCATCGCATCGTGGTCTTCAACCGGGGGCGCCTCGAGCAAATGGGCAGCCCGCGGGACGTTTATGAAGAGCCAGCCAATGAAACGGTCGCCCGATTCATTGGTGTCATGAACGTCCTCGAATTGCAGGTCTCCAAGGGTGCGGCCCGGCTGCATGAATTGGTTTTCCCCACTCACGGCGTGACGGAAGGCCAGCTTTTGCGCATCGGGTTCCGGCCGTATGCCGTGCAGATTTCCGCCTCCCTCGGCGAATTCCGCTATTCCGCCATCGTCCGGCACGTCTTTTTCCTGGGAGTGCTACTGCGAATCGAACTGGTCACGCGAGGGGGCCTGGTCATTCGGGCGCGGATGACCAAGGAGGAATTCAATCGACTGGGTCTGGCGGAAGATCAGCCGGTCAGCTTTCAAATTCGCGAATATCGGGTGCTCGCCCGCGAGGGCGCCTCGTTGAGCGCCGAAGTCGCCCAGTCACATCAGTCCGCCAGTTTCGCTGAAGGAATATAGACGCCGGGCCCATATGCGCTCCCGCAAGCGCAGGCCCGAGTTTAGTGTCCCCGCCGGTAACGTTCGTTTTCGCGACGGTTGTGCGACTTCAGGTCCACCCCCATTTCGCCCAACTCCGCTTCCACCTGCGCTATAAAATTGCCGCAACTGGAAAACCACGCCCCGGATGCCATCACCGTATCCCGTTCAGCAAGATCATCAGTGACCACCAGCACATGACCATACTCCTTGATCCGAAAGGCCACTCGTTCAATCAGATCATCCGCTGTCTTCCCCGGCGGACTGTAAATCACTTCCACCTGGCGTGAGCTGGCCGCCTTGAGGGTGCCGGCCGGAGCGCCCTGACCGTCGAAGAAGATCGTGATGGGCGTCCCGATGGCATCGCGGTAATGGGTGATCTTGTTGATCAGCGCCTCCCGCGCCGCTGCGGAATGCGGCGCACGCCCCGCACACAGCGAAGGCCAGCGGTGCAGGAGACTGAACCCGTCGATCAGTATGCGGACGAGTGGCATGGCGTTCTTCCCGTCGCGCCGCAGCTGAGCGCAGCCTCCGGTCGACCGTTTCCCGAATCCCGCCATGAAAACGAAGCATTGATCATGGCTTCAGCGCAACCAAGCCTGGTAGTTTCGTGCTTCGGACGGTACGCCGCCGCCATACCGTCAAAGCGTCTTCAGTCGGAAATAGCCCTCACTGCCCCGCGAACCGGGCTCCACCGAAATAACGCCACCGGTTCCTTTCAGAATATCACCCAGATCCGTCCACTCCCCGCCAGTCAGATCCGCGCGCCCTTGCAGCCGGTACGAGGATCCCAAACGGGAATCGAATTCCACAGCCACGACTCCCGCACCATTGAGGGTGATTCGCAAATCAGTGCGGCCCGGGGCGTCATCATTGAGAATCGTGATCACCGTCCCGCCGGGGGGCAAAACCACCTGCTCGGTGGCCGTGAGATCGAGGGTGAACGTTTCATCCGGTTCCTGCTCGAGGTCACCGATGATACCGACACTGATAAAATTGGTCGTCTGCCCCGGGTTGAACACCAGCACGCCACTGGCCGGGACAAAATCAACGTCCGCGGTGGCCGTTGACGCATGGAGACTGTAGTGAACCTCCACCGGGAGGTCGCTGGCGAATTCCAAAATGACCGGATACTGGAAGAAATTGGTTCCCAAGTTCCCTTCCGGATAGGCGATATTGGCCGCCACGACAATTGCCCGATCATCGTTTTGGATCGTGATCGTTGGATTTACCAGCGGAAGGATCACTTGACTCCGGCCCGAGAATTCAATCGTCAACGTTTCATCAGGTTCCAAGGTCCGGTCACCCAGGATACTGATGGGGATGGAACTGGTCGTCTGGCCCGGAGCGAAAACCAGGACGCCACTGGTGGCAATGTAGTCCACACCGGTGGTTGCTGTTCCGGCGTGGACGGAATAGCCAACCTCGACCACCGTCTCCGCGACGGCATTTAAAACGACCGGGAAATGCACCAGATTGGTTCCCGTATCCCCTTCGGTATAAGCCGCGTTTTCCGCCAGGACACCAATGGTATCGTCATTCAGAATGGTGATCACCGTCGCGGCCGCGGGAGCAGTGACTCCGGCGGGCACCGTGAAATCGAGGGTCAGGGTCTCATCTTTTTCCAGCACGGTATCCCCCAGGATCCGCACGCTGACCACGTTGGTACGTTCGCCCGGGGCAAAAACGACCACGCCATTGGTCGGTTCAAAATCGAACCCCGCCGTGGCCGTTCCGGCGACGGTACTGAAACCGATCGACACGGGAACCGGGGACGCTTGCGAAAGGATCAGGGTGACCTCCGCCGTCGAGACGCCGGAGTTGCCCTCGGCCACAGCCACGGAAGCCGCTGTCAACTCCAGCGGGTCATGGTCGTCATTGGCGATGGTGATGAGGGCAAAGGGATGGGTCGGTTCCACCGGACCGGAAACGAATATCAACCGCAATTGCTCGTCGGCCTCGAATTGGGTATCCGGGGCGACGAGTGCGATTTCAGCGAAGGTATTACCCTGAAAAAAATGGGCGGTGAGGTTCGTGGCCAACACATCCTCCCGCGACGCCGTGAGCAGTTCCACGCTAAAATTGACATCGAAGTCGAACGCCGCCGGCAACGCCAGATTCAGGCGGAGCGGCCGGCCGTCATCGAATACGACTTGATCGTCCAAGAGCAGGTGGTTGACGGGCGGGATCAGAGTCACGACCACCGAATTGTTTTCGGGGACGGCATCAAGAAAATCGGATTCCACCCGGAAGGTTATCGTTTGTCCGCCCAATTTGGTAACTCTGAACCGGACCGAGATCTGAACCGTTTGATCAATGTGGCCCAGAGGTAAAACCCAATGATTCGATCTGCTCGCCGGATCCACGGCAGCAAGTCCGTCCGAAAAATCGGCGATCAATCGGCTGTTGAGAGCCGCCCACGCACCGGATCGAGTGATGGTCACGGGGATGCTGATCAGGTCATCAGCAGTCACCGTATGGTTGGCCAGGCTTTCCGAAATTCCGAGGTCCACTCCCAAGTTCAGTGGTGAACTGATGATCCCCCCGTTGGGTCCCAGATTCAGATTTCCAAAAAAACTGCCCGCCACCAGATTTAGCGAGTTGGTGGACTCGACCGTCTTACGCCACAGGGTTACCCGACGATTGGCATCAAAATTCCGCACCTGCTGAATGCCCTCGGCAATCGCTTCGGAGCCCAAGCCCGAACCCTCGAACGAAATATTCATTAGGCTGCCCGTCGGAATCTGACGAAGGGTGACCAGATCCAAAGCCTCAGTCTTACCCCGGAAAAGCAGTCCGCGGACGACGTCAAACGCGTCACTGGAAAACCCTTGGACATCCAGATCCCGGAGCAGGGAAAGCCCCAGCGAATCCAATTGCAACTCCCGCAATTGCGATCCCAGGGCCACATAAACATTGAAGTCCGTGGACACCGCCAACCGGTACGGCTCAGATACCGCGGCGAGCCCATTGGCGTATTCCATCGGGCGCGCCGTACTCCCATCGTAGACGATCACCCTGGGTTTTCCCTCCGAGTCGGGTCCGAACGCGACCACGGCGCCGGGAACGAACGGGATGGCGCGAAGGGTGCCGGCGCCAGGTCCCAATTGAAGTGGCACCTGGAAACGAAGATCCACCTGACCGGTGGCTAAGGTCAGGCGGGCGACATCCCCGCCGCGCAGCACAGCCCACACGTAATTGCCGTCATCCGTCACCTGAATGTTCGACACCGCTTGCGGAAAAGCGACGACGCCCTGCAAAGCCAGGTTAAACGGCGACAACCGAACCACCGACCGACCGCTCCAGGCAATCCATTCAAACCGGGCCGAAGCCCACTCGACATGCTGGAAGGGGATGGCAAAGCCGGTTTCTCCCACCGACCCGCCCGGCGGAGTGGCGTAAACAAAGCGTTCGTCGCCGGTTTCGGTGGGGTCATTGGTCTCATTGAAAGCCCGCACATCCACCGGCCAAATCCCCGGCGTGCTGGCGCGCAGGCGGATCACCACATTGGTGCTGTCTCCGGCCCGCAACTCGGGCGCCACCTGGCTGATCACATGACTGGAGCAACAGGCGGAATCCAAAATCCCCGCCCCCACCGACACCACTTCCAGGCCCGGAATGCGCCGCAGTTGCAGCCCCACCGCCGTGATCGTTTCCGGGCTGCTATTGGTGATGGTGCAGGTCGCCTCGAATTCCACGTTGGGATCGACACGGTTGGTGACGGCGACGTCCACCGCCAACCCCGCGGCCGACGCTGATTCGAGTCCATGGCTTATCGGTCCCCGTACGGGCGAATAAAGGAGACTCGGATTCAGACCATTGGCGGTGGTCGACAGGGTTCCCGTGAGACTGACCAGTCCGAGAATTATCAAGGCCCAGGTGCGATGCAAAAGCATGACGCCTAGTCTCCTTGATATCCGAACTTGTGCAATGAAAAGTGGAGAATCGCTGCCCGTGTTTTGGGATGGACGACAGGCGATGAGGTGGAAATCGCCCTCCCTCCTGTCTCTCCCATGAAAAAGGGCGGCCGCCTGGCCGCCCTTTTCAAGACCACAGCGTCTGCCTCAATCGAAGGCATGCCCCGAGCAGCACAGCACATTGCGGAGCTTGTGGCGCACCAATTCCTTCACCGCCTTGCGGGCCGGACCCAGGTATTTTCGGGGGTCAAACTCCTTGGGCTTGGTAAAGAGCACTTCGCGGATTGCCGCCGTCATGGCGAGGCGCAGGTCCGTATCGATGTTCACCTTCGTGCAGCCCGTGCGCCGCGCCACCTCGATGTCCGACTCCGACACCCCGGCGGTGTCTTCACCCATGGCCCCCCCGTATTTATTGATCTTCTGCGCCAGATCCTTGGGCACCGATGACGCGCCGTGCAACACGAGCGGATAGTCGCCCATCCCGGCACTCATCAGGGCCGCCTTGATATCCTTCAGGCGCTGCAGGTCCAGGTGCTGTTCGCCCTTGAACTTGTACGCACCATGACTGTTGCCGATTGCCACCGCGAGGGAGTCGCAACCCGATTCCTTCACAAATTTGACGGCCTCCTCCGGGTGGGTGTAGTGGCCACCCATGGAATAATTGCCCCCCTCTTCGCCATCGTCGAACTGGGCGCCCACCAGATGTCCCAACTCGGATTCGACCACGCAATTATGCTTGTGGGCGTATTCCACAACCTTGCGGGTGATTTCCACGTTCTTGTCGAACGGCTCGTGCGACGCATCGATCATTACGGAGGTAAATCCTTCATCGATGCATTGCTTGCAAAGCTCAAAGGTGTCCCCGTGATCCAGATGCACGGCAATCGGGATGGTCGACAACTTGACGGCGGAATCGATGAGTCCCTTGAGATACACCGGATGAGCGTAATCACGAGCACCCCGGGAAATCTGGAGCATAACCGGGGCCTTCTCCTCCTCGCAGGCCTCGATGATGGCCTGGAGCAGCTCCATGTTATTCACGTTGAAGGCGCCGAGGGCGTATTTGCCCTTCAGGGCCTTGGCGAACAAGTCGCGCGTATGTGTCAGTGGCATAAGCGTAGATACAAAAAAATAAGTCCGGCGTTTCACCACCGAACCCGCAGGATCCTAGAAGACGGGGGCGGCGAGGGGCAAAATGCTTTTCACCCGGTTCTCACCCGGTTCTTCCTCCCCGCGGTCGACCGATCTTTGTTCAGCAGCCACCCACTCGGCTCAGTCCACCCGGGCCTGGTTGCCCACCGGGGAGGACGACCCGGGGTTCAATGGATCCCCTTCCCCACGACGTCGCTGGAAGGGAACACTTTCGACAATCGCCTGAATCAGCTCGCCAAACTGAAACTGCTGCTTCGCCAGGCGCTCCTGAATCTGCAACAGCGCAGGCCGGTCATACCATTCGATTCCCCGGCCCAGCGCGTAGGTCAGCAGCTTCTCGGACAAAGTGCGACCGAAATCGGCGGCGTGCGACGTCGCCAGGATGCGTCGCAAATCACTGTGATCGGCAAAAGCTTCCCCGGTGTGGAGCTTGTCCGCCGAATCGATCGCCGTGGTGCCATCCTTGTCCCGGAAGCGCCCGACCGCATCAAAGTGCTCCAACGCAAATCCGATCGGATCCATGCGCGAATGGCAGGTGGCACACATCGGATTGTTCCGGTGTTCCTCCAGGCGCTGCCGCAACGTTCCCTTCAGATTCCGCTCACCGAGTTCCGGGACGTTGGGCGGCGGCGGCGGCGGCGGCAGGCCCAGAAGATTGTCCAGAACCCACTTGCCCCGCTTGACCGGTGAGGTTCGGGTTGGGTTGGAGGAAAAGGTGAGAAAGCTCGCGTGGGTCAACACGCCACCCCGCGGAGTGCCGGCCAGGTCGACCCGTTGGAATTCATCCCCCTGGACGCCCTTGATCCCATAGTGGCGCGCCAGGCGCTCATTGACGAAGGTGTAATCCGCCGTGAGAAATTCGGTGATGGGCCGATTGTCCCGCAGGATGTGATCAAACAGCAGCGTGGTCTCGCGGCGCATGGAGCTGCGCAGAGATTCGTCGAAATCGGGGAACTGCACCTTGTCGGGCGAAACCAGATCCAGCAGCCGCAATTGCAACCATTGGCCGGCAAAGTTTTCGGTCAGTGCCCGACTTTTCGGATCGCGCAGCAGGCGTTGCACCTGGCCCTTGATTTCCCGCCGCAACTCACCCCGGGCCGCCAGTCGGGTCAGCGTTTCGTCCGTCACCGAACTCCACAGGAAGTACGAGAGCCGGGCCGCCAGTGCATATTCGTTGATGGGATGGATGGCCCGCGGATTGTCGGGCTCCGCCTGAATCTCCCCTCGAAACAGGAAATGGGGCGAAAGGAGTACGGCGGTAAGGGCATGACGGAGGGCGGCGACATACGGCTGCTCGATCCGCGCCACACGATAAAGCTCCGACAACCGTGACAACTCGCCGGGCAAAACCGGCCGGCGAAACGCACGGGCCGCAAAGCGCTCCAGCACGGCCGGTGCGTTTTCCGGCAACTGGGTCAAATTGGTGACGCCGGGCCCAAATCCAAACAGCCACTTCTGAAACTCGGTCGGCGGAGGCGGGGCATCGGTGAACGGTCCGATGATCCGGATGGAGTTGATGCACAGATCCCGATCAAAATGATTGGTCACCGTCACCGTCTCTCCCTTCGGTCGGGTCTCCTGTTTGATCTCCTCCCGCACGGATTCATTGATGAAGCCCACCGAAAAGGTCTGCTCACCCACCGCCAGCGGCAGCCGGTACTCGTAATTCCGGGGATTTTCCGATTTCGCCGCGACGTCATTGGTGAGGAGAATCCGGTCACCCAGCCGAAAAGTCATTTTGACCCGCTCCTTCGTCAGGCGCTCCGGGATCTGCTTCCCAAAGGCCGTCACCTGCAGCAGATAGTCCGCAGCCTGTCGCACCGGAAACCGCACAAACACCTCGCCCTCCTTCGCCAGCAGCGCATAAAGTTCTCCCGAGCGGTCGTGGCCCTGGATCTCGTTCGGCGCAAAGTGCCGCGTTTGCGGTTTGGCGGCCCCCAGAGGCAGGGCGGCCTCCACCACGTCCTGCGCGGCACGAAGATATTTCTCCAGCAATACCGGCGGCAACGAGAGCACGTCGCCGATGTTGTCGAACCCGTAGCCCACGTCATCCTGCGGAAAATCGTCCGCCGGCTTGAATTCCACCCCGAGCAAATCCCGCACGGTATTGTTGTACTCGGAACGATTGAGCCGCCGTAGGGTCACCCGACCGGGATCGGGATTCGCCGAATCGATCGGGTAGAGGACGCCATCCAGCCAGGCGATCAACTTTTCGCGATCCGGCGGCGCCGGTTGCTTCTTCTTGGGCGGAGGCATGGAACCGTTTTTCACGTTGTCCATCACCCGTTCCCACAGCACCCGCTGGGCGAAGACCTGGGTTGCATTGGTAAACCCGTCCAGATTCACGCCACCCTTGTCCGCGCCGTCGCCATGGCAATCCCAACAATACTGCTGCAGCAACGGGAGAACCTCCGAATTTAATTTCGGATTCGCCGCCGCCAACCGCGCACCCAGATCAATGCTGGAATGAGTCCGCTGGCGATCGCGGATCCGCAAAAAGGCATAACTCACGGAAGCCAGGACTCCGCAAGCCAGCAGGAACAAGATTAGTACAGAGCGTCGCATGAAGGACCGGCGAATGACGAAAAACGCCTCGCCGCATTCACCCATCCTGCCACGGATTCGTCGAAGCCGCCACACACCGGCGAAGAAAACCTTCAATCCCTGCACGCAAGTCCTTGCGCAAACCCGTTGAATCTGGGACCTATTGCTGCGTCATGAATCCCCGTATGAATACCTCACCAGTACCGGCTTCGCGTCGTGAATTCCTGCTTCACTCCGCCGCCGCTTCGGCGATCGCCTTCGCCGCCCCCGCCATTCTCTCCACCCAGAAGACCTTTGCGGCCAATTCGGACACCATCAAAATCGGCCTCGTCGGCTGCGGCGGCCGGGGTACGGGCGCGGCCGGTGATGCGATGAACGCCGATCCGAATCTGATCCTGACCGCGGTTGGCGATGCCTTTCCCGATCAGGCCGAGAAATCCCTCCGAGGCCTCCGCGAACAATTCAAGGACCGGGTGGCCGTGACTCCGGAAAAAACGTTCACCGGTCTGGACGCCTACAAGAAGGTGATTGATTCCGGCGTGGACGTCGTCCTGCTGGCGTCGCCTCCGGGATTCCGTCCGTTTCACCTCCGCTACGCGGTCGAGGCTGGAAAAAACATTTTCTGCGAAAAACCGATGGCCACGGATGCCCCGATGTTGCGTCACGTCATGGAGTCCGTACGGATTTCCAAGGAGAAAAAGCTCAATCTGGTCTCCGGTTTCTGCTGGCGCTACGACCTGCCCCGCCAGGCCTTTTACAAGCAGATCCACGACGGTGCGCTGGGTGAAGTCGTGGCCGTGTACGGCACCTACCTGACGGGTCCGGTGAAGCAATTAAATGGCAAGAAGCCGGAAGGCACGAGCGATCTGGAGTGGCAGATGCGCAATTGGATGAACTACACCTGGCTGTCCGGCGACGGCATCGTCGAGCAATGCATCCACACCGTCGACAAGGTCAAATGGGCCTTCAAGGATGTCCCGCCCGCCAAATGCACCGCCAATGGCGGCCGCAATCATCCCAACTTCGACGGGAACATCTTCGACCACGTTTCGGTAACGTACGAATGGGCCAATGGCGCCCGCGCCTTCGTCGCCCAACGGCAGGAGCCCGGCTGTTTCAACGACAACTCCGACTACGTGCTCGGCACCACCGGCAAGGGTTGGTCCGGCTGGAATGATCCCTACATCAAGTCCGGCGACCAGATGAAGTGGAAATACCGCGGTGAAAAGCCGCAGATGTACGTCTACGAGCACCAACAGTTGTATAAGGCCATCCGCACCGGCGAGTGGCACAATGATGGCGATTGGATGGCCTCAAGCACGCTGATGGGCATCATGGGGCGGATGGCGGCCTACACCGGTGCGGAAGTCACCTGGGAACAGGCCTTGAATTCGCAGCTGAGCCTGGTGCCGCAGGAATTCGCCTGGGACATGCCGCTGCCGGTGCTGCCCATCGCCCGGCCGGGAATCACCAAGTTCATCTAGGTCCACCCGGCAACCAATCCTTCCGCCCCGGTATGAATCGACGTTCCTTTCTGGCCGCCACCACGACCACGGCACTGCTGGCCGTCACCGCACCGCAATCGTTGCTGGCGGCCACGGCCGGCCGGCGCAAGCTCCGCAAAGGAATCATGTGGGGCACGGTGGGTGTCAAAGGCTCCGTGATGGAAAAAATGCAGGCGGTCAAGGCGGCCGGCTTTGAAGGCGTCGAACCGATGGGAGGCATGGATCAGGATGAGATGGCGCGGGCACTTAAGGAGACCGGCATGCAGGCCGGCTCCGTCTGCTGCCACACCCATTGGGCCAAACCCCTGTCCGACCCCAACCCCGGTGTCCGCGCGGTGGGGGTCGAAGGCCTGAAACAATCCCTCAAGGACGCTCATCGGTACGGCGCGCCTTCCGTTCTGCTCGTGCCGGCGGTGGTCAACGAAAAGGTCTCGTATGCCGACGCCTGGACCCGTTCGATTGCGGAAATCAAGAAGGTCCTGCCTCTGGCCAAACAGCTGGGGGTGCGGATCAGCATTGAAAACGTCTGGAACAACTTCCTGCTGAGCCCGCTGGAAGCCGCTCGCTACGTGGATGCGTTCAAATCCCCCTTCGTTCGTTGGCATTTCGACGTGGGCAACGTCATCAATTATGGCTGGCCCGAGCAGTGGGTGCGCATCCTCGGCCCGCG
>JAYTHD010000522.1:0-4955 GCA_043732975.1 Verrucomicrobiota bacterium | reverse complement strand
CCCGATCCCTGATCCCTGATCCCTACTCCCGGTTGTCATCCATTCGCACCCTTATGTCCGCCACCTTTTCGCTGCCTGCGGTCACCTGGACCGGCCCGGAAATCAACGAATGGCCGCTTCTCAATTCTCTGCCCGCCTCCCTGGGCGGCGTGCTGCGTCAATACAATGGCTTCATCGCCTGTGCCGGAGGATTTCATCTGCGCGGCATTTGTTCCATCCCGGACTGGCATTCACTGCAGGCCGCCATGGCCGGCCCCCGAGCCATCCACAAGTTGTTTCCGTCCGTGCGGTCCACCGATATTCCCTTCGCCGAGGATTGTTACGGCGATCAGTTTTTTCTCCGCGACCTCAAGGTCTGGATGCTGGACGCCGAGACCGGTGAATTGCGCAACCTGAATCTTTCGGTCAAGGAGCTGTTTGGCGCCGTGGCCAACCGTCCGGTGGAATTCCTCGGGCTGCAACCGCTCGTGAGTTTTCAGGAACAGGGCCACCAACTCGCCCCGGACCAGTCCCTGCTCTGCTGGCCACCGGTCGCCACCCGCCAGGCGAAGGAGGGACTGACCGTGAAAGCCGTCGGACGGAATCAGCATCTGGAATTCCTCAGCCATGTGGCCCGGCAGCTCGCGGCCGCCAAACCGGGCGAGACCTTTGACTTTAAGTTGCCGGAATGAATTCACCGGAATCAATATCCACGTTTTAATATAGACTATATGTTAGAGAGTTCCTCCTTTCGCCTGGCCGCCGCCGACCACCTTGAGGCAGCCGCCTTCCGCGTCCCGAAACTAACCGCCTTCGTCGGCCTGGACGGGTTTGTCGACGAAATCCTGCACGTCGTGGACAAACGCTATGACGCCACGCACTTCGACCGCGTGCCCACCATCGCCGCCTACGCGTCGCGATTGGCCGCCGCCGCCGGGAAATCAGCGAACATCGAACTGGTGAATGTCATGACCAAGCTCGGTGGCAATGGACCCATCATGGCGAACGCCCTGGCGAGCCTCGGCCTGAAGGTCACCTACCTCGGCGCCCTCGGTCATCCCGCCGTGCACCCGGTTTTCGCGCCCTTTCAAAAGCGGGCCGACGTCCATTCCATCAGCGGGCCCGGACTCACCGATGCCCTGGAATTCGACGACGGAAAGTTGATGATGGGCAAGCACTACACCTTGAAGGAAGTGACCTGGGCCAACATTTGTGAACGTTTTGGCAAAGCGAAATTCGCCGCGGCCTTCGGCAGTGCGGATCTCGTCGGCTTCGTGAACTGGACCATGCTGCCCTACATGTCCGACATCTGGACGGCGGTGCAGAACGAGATCGTCCCTGAAATGAAGGGCCCGCGCCGGCGGATCTTCTTCGACCTCGCCGATCCCGAGAAAAGAACCCGCGCCGACATCCAGAACGCGTTGTCGATCATCAGCAAATTTCAGACGACGTTCGATGTCATCCTCGGTCTCAACGAAAAAGAGGCCATTGAGATCGGTCATGTCCTCGAACTCCCCGCCGCTTCCGCCGATTGGCAGGGACTGGCCCAGCTCGCGGTGCAGATTCAGCAGCGACTGGCCATCGAAACTCTCGTCGTGCATCCCGTCACCTTCGCGCTCGCGGTCTCCGGAGGCACGGCGCACGTCGTCGCCGGTCCCTCGTGTCCCAAACCCAAGATCACCACCGGTGCGGGGGATCATTTCAACAGTGGCTTCTGCCTGGGAAAACTGCTCGGACTCGACAATGCCATCGCGGTACTTTGCGGCGTGTGCACCAGCGGTCACTACGTCCGGACCGCGGAGAGTCCGTCCGTGGCGGATCTGATCAACATGATGCGTCACTGGCCGGCATAGGGATCCGTCCCGCCCATGCGGCGCTTCCTCACCATCGCCCTGTCCCTGACCGCGGCCGCGACGCCCACCGCTGGAGCAGCCGGGCTGGAATGGCGTCAGGAGGCGGGCTACCGCGTGGCGAAACTTCCGGTCCCCACCGGCGGACACACGGGGTTCACCCTCCTGGATCCCGCGAAGTTGGGCATCGACTTCACCAACTCGCTGGGCTCCGACCGGGTCCAGATGTTTCAGAATCTAATGAACGGGTCCGGGCTCGCGGCGGCGGATGTGGACGGCGATGGGCTGGTGGATCTGTACTTCTGTCACAAACAGGCGGCGAACCAGTTGTACCGGAATCTCGGCCATGGCCGGTTTGAAAACTTCACGCTGCGGGCCAACGCCGGCTGCACCAATCAAACATCCGTCGGCGCCGTGTTTGCCGACGTGGACGGGGATGGCGCACCGGATCTGCTGGTGTCGAGCTTCGCCGGACCCAATGCGCTGTTGCACAATGATGGCCAGGGACATTTCACGGATGTCACCGCGGCCAGCGGCATTGTCGGCAAACTGGGCGGCTCCTCCCTGGCCTTCGCCGATCTCGACGGCGATGGCGATCTGGATCTCTATTGGTGCAATTTCGGGGTGGAAGCCATTCTGCGGGACGGCGGCGTCATCGCCACCCGCACCGTCAACGGGCAACCGCAGGTCACCGGCCGCTACTCCAATCGAGTCAAGATCGTCAACGGCATCCTGGTGGAATTGGGTGAACCCGATTCCCTTTTCCTCAACGACGGCCATGGGAAGTTCACGCCGGTCGCCTGGGAAAAAACGTTCACCGACGCGGCCGGCAAACCGATGTCGGCACCGCGGGACTTCGGCCTGGCGGTACAAATCCGGGACGTCAACGGCGACGGCACACCGGACATCTATGTCTGCAATGATTTCCAGACGCCCGATCGCCTCTACCTGGGAGATGGCCACGGTCATTTTCGGGAAGCGCCCGCGAAGGCGCTGCCGACCATGAGCTACGCCTCCATGGGCGTGGATTTCGCGGATCTGGATCGCGATGGCCGGATGGATTTCATCACCGTCGAAATGCTCAGTCACGACCTGCGGCAACAGCTCCGGACGTCGAGTCCGTTGCGCCCCACGTTGCGAACGCCCGGGGACTGGATCAGCCGGGAGGACATGTCGCGCAATGCGCTCTATTGGAATCGGGGCGACGGCACCTGGGCGGAGATCGCCTGTTTTGCCGGTGTTGCTGCCACCAGTTGGTCGTGGACTCCGCTGTTTCTGGATGTGGACCTGGATGGCTGGGAGGATTTGCTCGTGTCCAACGGTCACCTCCATGACGTCAATAACCGCGACGTGGCCGCGCGCGTCGGGGCCGTCGCGAACCGGGCGATTCAGCCAACCCGGGAAAAGCTCCTGCAATACCCGGTCCTTGAGCCGCCGAAATTCGCCTTTCGCAACCGGCACGATCTCACCTTCGAGGATGTTAGCCAGAGTTGGGGTTTTGATTCCACCCGCATGGCGCACGGGATGATCACGGCGGATATCGATGGCGATGGCGACCTGGACGTCATCCTGAATTCGCTCACGGGTCCGCCGCTGATTTACCGAAACGAAACCTCGGCACCCCGCGTCGCGGTGCGATTGAAGGGGCGGCCGGGAAATGTCACGGGCGTTGGCGCCCTGATCCGGCTGACGGGCGGACCGGTGGAGCAGAGCCAGGAAATGCTCGCGGGCGGACAATACCTTTCCCAAAGCGAACCCTTGCGTGTATTCGCCGCGGGTTCCGGCGAGATGACCCTCGAGGTGGTTTGGCGTTCCGGCCGGCGCAGCGTCATTCGCGGGGTGAAGGCGAATCATGAATATGAAGTCAGCGAAGTGGCCGGGGGCGAGCCGGTGAAGACCGCAACCGCACCGGTGATCCCGCCCTTGTTCACGGATGTCAGTTCGGCAATTCACCACGAACATTCCGAAACCCCGTTCGACGATTTCGAACAGCAACCGCTGTTGCCACAACGTCTCAGTCTACTGGGTCCCAGTGTGGCGTGGACCGATCTGGACGGCGATGGACACGTCGACCTGATGATCGGCGCCGGGAGGGGCGGGCACGTCGCTGCCTTTCGCGGCGATGGCCACGGCGGATTTTCCACCGTGAAAATCAATGGCCCGGCTCTCGCGGACGACCTGCTGGGCTGCATCGCCCTTCCGGGCCCGGGGGCCACGCGAATCCTGTGTGGTGCCCTGGCCAACTACGAAAACATCCGCCCCGTTTCCCCGGCCGCGCTGACCTGGTCCTGGAAGGATGGCGAATTGGTGCCGGGTGATTCCTTGCCGGGCGGCCCGGTGAGCAGCGGACCCATCGCCGCCGGGGATATGGATGGCTATGGCCAACTGGAGGTCTTCGTGGGCGCCCGAACCGTGGCGCGACGCTGGCCCCAGGTGGGCCATTCGCGCTGGTTTCGCCAGCAGGGCGGCCAACTCGTTTTCGATGAAGTCGCCTCGCGACTCTTCGCGACGATCGGTCCCGTGAGCGACGCGCTGTTGGTCGACTTGGATGGTGACGGGAGGGTCGAACTCGTTCTGGCTTGTGAACTGGGCCCGATCCGGATTTTCCGGCGCGACCAGGATTCCTGGAGCGAGCAAACCGCCGCCTTGGGTCTGGCTGGATTGACCGGTTGGTGGAACAGCGTGGCGACCGGAGATTTTGATGGCGATGGCCGGCTGGATTTGATCGTCGGCAACTATGGAGAGAATTCCTACTGGCAGATCTGGGGAGATCAGCGGCCGGAAATCACCTCGTTTGAAAGCGCCGACGGATCGCTGGCAGTGATCGAAGGCGTCCAGGTCGGCGCTGTCACCCTCCCCTTGAGGGACCGCAACCTCCTCGCCACGGCGCTGCCGGAACTCACCGAGCGTTTCCCCACCCACGCCGGCTTTGCGGACGCCGGAGTCGCGGGGATTCTCCGCTCACTGGGACCGGCTGCGGTGAACCACCAGACCGTTTCCGTCGCCACCCTGGCTTCCCATGTGTTGTGGAACCGAGGGACGAACTTTGTGGCCCAACGGCTGCCAACACCCGTGCAATGGTCGCCGGTTTCAGGCATTGCGGTCGCGGATTTCGACGGCGATGGC
>JAYTHD010000521.1:0-2989 GCA_043732975.1 Verrucomicrobiota bacterium | reverse complement strand
GGCTGGAACCGCGCCGGGTCAACCTCGACGAGCACTACGTACTGATCGCTCCCGCCCTGCGCCGACTGGTGCGACTGTTGCGTGAACTTGCGGAGGATCGTCCCGCGGAGCTGAAAGATTTCGCGGCGACCCTGCGTTCGATCTGTCGCGACTTGTTGTCGGAGGGTGCGCTGGACCCTGACGTCCTGACGCCGGAGCAGATGCGGCAGACGGTGAAGGATTTGCTGGATCGCGCGGGTCGGGCCGTGGAACAGATGCACGCGGTGGAATCGCTGATTCTGCAGCATGAAGCGGCGCAACGCACCAGTGATTCCGCCCAGGCCACGCTGCAACGATTCCTGGTCGAGTTTCATTCCGGCGAGCACATGGTTTGTTATGATGCGCTGCAGGAATCCGGTTTGTTAGGCCTGTTGGCCCGGGCGCAACAGGTGGCGCATGACGCCCGTTATAACACGTATGCGAAAGGCCGGCTGGCAAAGGGGTTGGCTCACCATTGGAAGCAAGACTCCATCGATGATTCCGCTTACCCGGAAGCGGAACGGTGGTTTAGAAATCTCGAAGAAACGCTCGCGAAGATCCCCGTCAAGCAGCGGATCATCGATGGGCGCATGGCCGATTTCAGCCGCCTTTCCGCCGCCCGATATCGCTATCAGACCGAGATGCGCGGACGCCGTTCGGAACAGGTGAAGGCCTATTTCGACGCCGCGGCGTTGGCGCACGCCGGACAGTCCTTTGCCGATCTCGCCCACGAGCCGGGCATGCCGTTGTTGTCGCCGACGGTGGAGGTTTATTTCGGCCGCGATTCGCTTTCGCGACCCCGCACCCAACGGGCGGCCGTGGACCTTTCGCTGGCCGGGTCCAACACCCCGGGCGATCCGGAGGCGGCCAAGGACGAAATCCGCCGACGCAATCTCAACGTGCTCACGCCGCAGCGGGCGGCGAAATTCATCGAACGTCATCTCCCCCAAAAGGGCGATCGCCTGTCGACGGCGAACCTGAAGTTGATCCGTGAGGACGATCTGCTGGACCTGCTGGCGGTGCTGGCCTTTGACCGCGGCGCTTCCGTGAGCGGCTCCGGTCGCACCTTGAAATGGCGGGTGCAGACGGCGCGGGCGGATCTCGGCACGGAGCCGCAGCGTATTCCCCGCGACGCCGAAGCGGGCCGCCTGGTCGAGCGTTTCACGTTGGAGCGGCTTTCCTAACCCACCTTTTCGCGACGCCGGCACTTCCCCACTTTCCAATTCGAAATCCACCATGCCGCTTCCCTGGCCTTCCTTCTGGCAGCACATCCCGACCGATGACCGGCCGGCGATTTCCGACATCCTCACCGAGTTGCTGGCGCACGGGGCGTTGCTGGGTGACGCCGGCCGCAATCGCGAGCTGTATCTGCTCGCCCGGGAATACCATCGGGAATTGAGCGAGTACCTGGCGCCGTTGCATCTGGAGGCGCTGCCGGATCCGGATCGGCCGATCCTGCAACTGCGTCCCGTTCCGGGCGACTGCGGTCTGGTGGCGCGGTTCAACAAAGCCGAGACGATCCTGGTGCTCACGTTGTGGCGCTTGTATCACGACGCGCGGATGAATGCGGTGAGCGATACGGTCGTGGTGACGGCGAACGAAATTGCGGACAAGATTGCCCTCTATTTCAAGCCGGCCGGTGAGCCGGCCGACGGGCCGGTGGCGGACCACAAGACGTCCTTCGGTCCGACCCCGGCGCACCTGCGGGAAATGCTCCTACGCCTGCGCAATCGCCGGCTCGTGCAACTTCAGTGGCACGAGGATTCCAATCGTTTTGGGGAATCCCAAATTGAAATCCTGCCGACGCTCAGCCGGGTCATCCCGTTTGAGAACGCGGCGGCCTGGGAGGAACAAACGGTTCTGTATCGTCAGCCCGCAGCCAGCATTGCCGAAGCACCGGAAGCGGCCGTGAAGTGATCGTGGAAAGTGATCGACCCTTTGTGAACTCATGAGCCAACGAATCTCCCTGACGCGCATCGTGGCGCTGAATTGGTACGGTTTTCGCCAGATTTTCGATGTCGACGACAACGTCCTGATTTCCGGCGCCTTTGGCACGGGGAAATCGGCCGTGCTCGATCTCATGCAGTACGTGCTGCTCGGCGAGCACTGGCGGGCGAATCGCGCCGCCGCCGGGAACGCGCGGGGCCGCGACCTCGTGGGCTATTGTCTGGGCGATACCAACCAGACCCGCGAGGGCCAGCGTCACTTCCTGCGCACCAGCGGCGTCACCGTGGCGGCGCTGGAGTTCACCCGTCCGGCGGAAAAGGGCGTCCGCGAGGCCAAACGCGAGACGTGGGGCATTCGATTGGAATTCTCCAGTCCCGACGCGGCACCGAAGCAAACGTATTTCTTTCTGCCCGACCGGCTCGAATACGCCGTGCTGGCCCCCGAGGGCAAGCTGCTGGCCGACGACGCCTTCCGCGCCTGGTTGCGGCGCGAATTCGGCAATGAATGTCTCTTTGCCCGGCAGCGCGATTACCTCGAGGAAATGGCCGCCCCGCGCCATCTGAATTTCGATATCGTCGCGTTCCAGCGCACCTTTCCCAAGGCCATCGCCTTCGAGCCGGAGGAAAATGTCGGCAAGTTCATCCGCGAATTCATCCTGGAGGAAAGTCCGCTCGACGTCCGCGACGTGCGGGCCTCGTTGCGGGCCTACGACGACACGCGGAAGCGATTGGAGAAGCAGGAGGATGAGGCCGTGTTCCTGCGGCGCATTGGTGAACAGCATGCCCTCTTCGAAACCGCGCACCGGGAAGCGGCCATATTGCAGCACACGGATCTTGAATTGCGCCTGTTGCAGGTCGAGGAAAGGCGGGACAATCACGCCGCGACGCTGAAACGTCTCGAAGCCGATCACGCCGATGATCTCCAGGCGCTGAAGTCGGCGCAGGAGGAGGCGGACTCCGTGCAGCAATTGCTCCGCGAAATCCGGTTCGAAGTGGGGAAGGATCCCGAGGGCGCGAAGATTGAC
>JAYTHD010000520.1:0-6814 GCA_043732975.1 Verrucomicrobiota bacterium | reverse complement strand
GAATACAGGGCGGAGCGCGGGCATTTCGCCAGTGCGACCCGAACCTCAGCGGGGAAGATCCTTTGAAAATCGGCGATCAGCGTGGCGGCGTCCGGGATGAGGGTCGGGCCCGCCGGCGAATTGAGTCGCAGGGGAAAGCGGACCCGCTCCGCCACGGCCCGGGCGTCTCCGCGGGCGAGGGCCGATTGCAATTCTGCGATGACAACGTGGACGTGCCGGGCATCGGGAAAACCGGCGATGCGGTAGTCTTCCGTGGTCGCCGCGGAGCGCCAGAAACCGGCCACGGACTCTTTGGGTAACTGGGTCAGGAGAACGGTGGCCGCGACCCCCACGGCGGTGGCGGTGCCGGTGCCCCAGATCCAGAGCTTGGCCTGCACCCAAGCCCATCTGGAGGCAACGGCCTGGGCGAGGGCGGCGGCGGTGGTCGGCGCGGCCGTGCCGGCGTGGGCGGCGAGCGCCGTGCCAGCGATCTTGGCACCCAAGCCGGCCGGCACGGCGGATCCGGACACCGAGCCGGCGGCCTGGGCCGAGAGCAGGCTGCCCAAGCCCAACGCGGAGGCGGAGAGGCCCCGCCGTTGCAGCAGGCCCTGCAACTTATCCAGCGCACGCGTCACCCGCTTCCGCGCGGCTTCCTCACTCAGGCGCAGGGCCGCACCCACTTCCGGGAAGGACTTGTCCTCAAAGAATCGCAGGAGAATGGCCGCCCGATCCTTCTCGCCCAATTCCGCCAGACAACCGTCGAGCTCCGGCGCCACCTGGGTCCAGAGTTCCTCCTCCGGCTTTCCAAATCCGCCATTCACTGCGGTTTTCTCGGTTTGATCTTTCATAGAATAGGCCACCGTCTCCCGGAACTGTCGCCGCCGCTCCGCCTTCAACAGATCGTTGGCGGCAAATCGTACCGAGCGGAAAAGCCATCCCCCCAACAAAATCTTCGAGTCAAACGTGTCCGCCTTGCGCGCCAGCAAGATAAACACCGCCTGCACGACTTCCTCGGCCAGATCCTGTCGCCCCGTCTGCCGCAATGCCGAGGCGTGGACCATGCCCACGTAGCGGCTCACCAAAGCCGTGAAAGCGGCCTCCGACGCTTCGTCCACATAGGCCCGAAGCAGGGAGTAATCCGCGGGCGCCAGTTCTGCGTTCGTCTCCCCGCTCATGTCGCTCACTTGCCCGTAGAATGGGCGAGAACTCCCAGGACCGGACAAAAAATCACCGACTACTTCGCGGGGCTTCCGGTGCGCCCGGAAGCCGGCGGCGAGGCCGGCGCGACGATGGCGGGCAAATCCTTCAACGCCCGCCCTTCGCGGCGACGCAGAACGGCATCGAACTTGGGGACATATAACTGGGTTTCGACCGGCAACTGGCGCGCAATTTCCGGCCAGGTGGTGGCGGCGCGGGCCCGCAGCAGGCTGCGCACGCGTGATGGGCCGGCGTTGTAGGCCGCCAGGGCCAGCGGCCAGTCCTGAAATTGTTCGTACAATTGCCGCAAATAGCGGGCGGCCGCCCGGGCGGATTTTTCGGGCGACTTCCGATCATCAAAGGGAAACGACCCCAGGCCGAGACTTTGGGCGGTCGCGGGCATTAGTTGATAGAGTCCCACCGCACCTGCCGGACTCCGGGCGCGCGGGTCAAATCCGGACTCCACTTCGGCCAGCCACACCAGTTCCGCGGGGACGCCTTCGGCCTCGAATATGGGTTTGAGGCGCGGCACCCATTTGGCTGCGTTGGCGGGCAGCGCGCGGGATCCGAGTTGCCGGGTCCAGACGGCCTGCATCGCCTCGGGCGAAGGATTCTCACGCCGCAGCGTGGGCGGAATGGGTGGCCGGGTGCCGCCGACCGGTGGCAGCACGGCCGTGGTTCGACGCGTTGGTGGCGCGGGCGGCGGGAGTTTGGATCCCGGGACAATCACCACGCGAAGCGGCGGCGGCTCCGCTTCATCGACGACTTCAATTTCCACGGTGGCCCGGTTGGTGGCGGGTCGGGCATTCGACGGCGGGTTCGTTGAAACGGTGCCGTTGGTGAGGGCGCCGCCGGGGAGTTTTAGCGGGGTTTGGGCGGGCGGATTCGTGTCCGTCGGCGAGGGGATGACGAACGTCAATTCGTCCAGCGCGTCGAAGTAATCCCGACGCGTCCGGAGCCAGGCCCCGAGATCCTGCAGCGGCTCGTGGGCTTCCAGGAGCGGCAGAAGAAAATCCACCGTCTGTTTGAAGGGAACCAGATCGACGACGTATTCGCCCTCCAATTGGGCCTGGAGTTCCCGGAGAAAATCATTCAATTGGGCGGGATCCGGCTCCGGCAGTGCGCCGGGCTCTCCGTGCAGGACGGACTCCAGGAAATCGTCCGCGGCCTCAAAAAAATCCGGCGCCTCCTCCTGGCTCCGACCGGCCGGAGTGCCCAGGCACAAAACCGTCCATCCCGCCAGCACCCAGCGGCGTCGGGTACA
This sequence comes from Verrucomicrobiota bacterium, assembly GCA_043732975.1. Taxonomy (GTDB): domain Bacteria; phylum Verrucomicrobiota; class Verrucomicrobiia; order Limisphaerales; family UBA9464; genus CANIZL01. Next base: position 4,374 of record JAYTHD010000520.1, on the reverse strand, counting down.
TCTCATCCTGGCCAGGGAAGGAAGCAACACGCTGTGATAGGTACCCGGTTTGATGGCGGAGGCGAGTCAAACCGGAGGGGATTGCACGAAGGAGTCGCGGTCGGAAAATCGTCGGTTCCTGGTCTCCCTTTCGTTGTTCACCACCGGATCCCTGGCAACGCACTACAGCGACCCTTTCAGGAAATGAACCGCGGATGGCGCGGATACCGCAGATACGGAACCCCATTTTTTCTATCCGCGTCCTCCGTGCAATCCGCGGTCAAAATTCTTTGAAGGCGTTACGGTCGTGTTAGAAGGCGTCCATGCCGAAATTACGTTTCTGCCGCTGGATGTTTTGGATCGCCTGCCTGCTCGGCGGCTGTGTGTCCGGACCCCGAGGCGCGCATCGACTCGCGCGGCGCGGCGATGAAATCATTGCCTGCGGTCAGTTGTTTCACATCGGCACGCCGGTCGTCACCTGGCTGGATCCGGGCGGCTATGATGCCTATCGCGTCGAGCGGCGGTTTGTGCCGGCGGAACAGGCGGATTGGAAATCCTCGAAGGCGGAGAATCCCGGTCTCGATACCCCCAACCGCTACGGCTTCCGCCGTTCGCCGACCCTGCCGCCGGCGGAACTGGAGCACGTCCGCACCAACGGCTGGGATCTGCCGGCACTGCAACGCGTCGTGGATCAATTCGTGATTCACTTCGACGCCAGCGGCACGAGTCGGCGTTGCTTTCAAGTGTTGCAGGATCAGCGGGGGCTGAGTGTCCATTTTCTCCTGGATGCGGACGGCACGCTTTATCAGACGCTGGATCTCAAGGAGCGGGCCTGGCACGCCACCACGGCGAACACCCGCGCGGTGGGCCTCGAGATCGCTCAGATCGGTGCCGTGCCCCTCAACCAGGCGAAGCGTCTGGAGGCCTGGTACACGCCCACAAGCAACGGTCCACCGCGACTCACCTTTCCCGAGTGGATTGGTCCGTCCGGGATCCGCACCCCGGGATTTGTCGGCCATCCGGCCCGGCCGGAACCGATCATCGGGGCGGTCCAAGGAGAGATGCTGATGCAATACGACTTCACCCCTGAACAGTATGCCGCACTGATCCGGCTGACTCGGGCCTTGAACCGGATTTTTCCCCGGATTCATCCCGTCTTTCCCCGCGATAGTGCCGGCCAGGTGCGGATGGGCGTTTTGTCCACGAATGAGCTGAGTCAGTTTCAGGGCATCCTGGGCCACTACCACATCCAGCGCGAAAAAACCGATCCCGGCCCGGCCTTCGACTGGGAGCGATTGCAGCGCGGGATTCGCTGATCTCCGATTATTTGGACGGCCGATACCCGGCCGCGGGCGTACCATCGGCGTTCAACTGGCCGCAACTCCACAGCAGCCCGTTGGCCACGAGTTGGAGGTATTCCGGTGCGGCCGTGGTCTTCATATCGTGGCCCAGCGTGGTGCAGAACACCCGGCCCCGGCCCCATTGCGAGGTCCAGCCCACCACGTGCTCACGGCCGTCCTGCGGGCTTTTGGCCTTGAGGAGTTGATGGGATTTCGGATCGATGGCAATGGTCTGATACAACTCATCCCCCGGGGTGGTCCAAGTCCCGGGGAAGAACTTGGTAATGGGGCTGTCGTTATCGAGTTTCGTGATGGAGAACGGTCCGAACGCATCGTGCACCTTGGAGCGCATGCCGCAAAAGGCTTCCCATTCGCCGATCTTGGGGGACTTGCGAAAGGCATGAATCGAGCAATGCAGCATCACGGCGGGTTTGCCGTTCCGCACGGCCTGCAGGACGTTGTCGAGGATCGCATTGCTGGCTTCGTCGTCGCAGATATCATAAATGACCGCGTCGTAGGCCGCGGCGAATTTGGGATTGGCGAAAACCTCCAGACCGGATTTCGCCTCGATGTCGGCCTTCACCCACTCGCCGAGATGATGGGTCAGAAACGGAGCGAGCGCCTTGTAGTCATGATAGCCGCCACTGGTGACCAGCAGGACCTTCAGCGGTTTTTGGACGGTCAAGGCGGGCTCCGCCGCCCACCCGCGGTGGCCCATCGCCGCCGCCAGAAAAGTCAGCAGGATCACCAACGAAGGGAACGCCATTGTCCGGGCGCCTGGGGTGACGGCAGAAACCGTTTTGGAGGAAAACATGACAAGCCACGATCCGTCCTTCCACCGGACTGTCAAGCGGGGATCACCCGCGGCAAACCGGTCGCGCGTTGGGCAGTGGCATCGGCCATCGGGCTTGGCCGAAGCCATTCTGTTCAACCCCGAATGAACACGGATCAGCACCCATCGGGTGGGGTCAAAACAAGGCTCTCGAAGGCGCGGGTTCCGGTCACGAAAAAGTGAGTCCACCGGGCGGGTTCAGTCCGGGAAGTGCCCGCTACCCTTCATGTCAATTGATGTCCATTCGCGGTTCCCCCCGTTTTCAATTGCCTGGCAACGACCCCTGGCTCTCGGCTTCGGAAAGTGGATTGCGACGGGATTATCGAAGATTGACGAAGGGTTGGCCAGGCAGGTACGCTTCGAACATGACTCCCTCGAAGCGCCCGCTTGGGCGGGTTCACGTCTCGGCGTTTACCCTGATCGAGCTCTTGGTCGTGATTGCCATTATTGCCATCCTGGCGGGCATGTTGTTGCCGGGGTTGTCGAAGGCCAAGGACCGGGCGCTGCTGGCGAATGATCTCAGCAATATCCGCCAGGTCATTCTCGGCGTGCACATGTTCGCCACGGACAACGCCGATTTCATTCCGTATGCCAGTTGGGGCGATTGCGACACCAAGGACAGTTGGTGCACCGCGACGGGAATTCGGCTGCTGGCGGGAGATGTTTCGGCGGCGGGGTTCTCCAATCAGGTGACGTCTTTCCAGAAGAGTCAGCTCGGGCCGATCCTGAGTTCCTACAAGGTTCTGACTTGCCCGAAGGATATGGCGGAAAGGAACACCGGCGTGCTGGCGCAAAAGTACAAGAGCCGAAACATCAAGATCTCGAGTTACCTGTTCAACGGGGCCTCGATTTCCTACGCTCAGAACCCCGGGCCCTTTTCCAAGTTCAAACTCTCGAATCTGCGACCGACGGGGATGCTGGTGTGGGAAGCGGACGAGATGCAGACGGATTTTGTGTTCAACGATGTGGGCAGTTCGCCCAACGAAGGGATTTCGCAGCGGCACGTCCGCGGTCGGCGGGTGGATGCCGCCAAGGGGCAGATGGATAATGTCGGCGGCGTGGCGACTTTTGGTGATCTGTCCGGACGCGCCTTCACCATGAAGTTTTCGCAGTGGTTTTCTCCTGATCTGGCGGGCACGGGCATCTGGCCGAACCCGCCGAAGTTTGTCGGTCCGAACGACGCCTGGTACAACCCGGATAGGATCGACGGCGGCTTCTAAGGTCGCTGCGCGGCAGTTTCCCACCGCACCGATCTGGTGCCCCTTCCCGCGCCCCTTCCCGATTTGGGCGTGAGCACCCAGCCCCGAGGTGGTCGTACCTCTGAGTGGCGTTGGGGGCTTGCCGTTCCCTGTATTTCCAGCGGCGGTTCCCGGAGGAAACAAAAATGTCCTTGGGGACAACGGAGCGTGTCCGCCTTGCTTCCGGGTGGCCATAGCTTGACTGAACATTCCGGGGTCCTTGGGGTCATTGAGCAGGTGGAAGGTCATGGTTGAGGATTTCCGGGTACATTGGCCGGAGTTTTGCTTTCTCACAAACAACCGACAGGAATATGAAGACCAAACCGGGTAATCGCGCCGTTTGCAGCACGATGGAACGTGTTGCGGAGAATTTTGTATCGCCGTTCAAACCCCGCATCCGGACCGGGCTGCGACGCGCGCCCTTGACGGCCAATGATGCCAAGGCCAGGGCGACCGCCCGGAGCAACCGTAATCGGGCCCTGGCTGCCCTCCCCGCCCAACCCGTGGTGCCGCGCCAGGACGTAATACCCCTCCCGCCGGCATCGGCGGCGAGCGCCGGGATGGCGCGGGACGGGGATATGAATTTGCGCCTGTACCTGCGCGAGATCAGTGAGACTCCGCTGCTCACGGTGCAGGACGAGGTGGTGCTGGCGAAGCTGATCCGCAAGGGCGATGACGCCGCCCGCGAACGCATGATCAAGGCGAACCTGCGATTGGTGGTGAAGATTGCCCATGATTACGAGGGCATGGGGCTGCCGTTGCTGGATATGATCAACGAGGGCAATATCGGCTTGATGCGTGCGGTGGAACGGTTTGACCCGCGGAAGGGCGCCAAACTTTCGACCTATGCCGCCTGGTGGATCAAACAATCCATCAAACGGGCCATCGCCAACCAAAGCAAGACGATCCGGGTGCCGGTGCATCTGGTGGATCGCATCGCGAAGATGCGGCGTGTTTCGACCGTCCTGCAGGAGGAATTGGGTCG
>JAYTHD010000519.1:0-4238 GCA_043732975.1 Verrucomicrobiota bacterium | reverse complement strand
CCGGCACGACCGAATACGCGCTTTACTATCGCGACATTCTTCGGCACTCCGGCGCGCTGGCGGTCGGCGGGGATCATGTGACCAACGACATCGCCCTTGGCCTGCGGATGGGCACCACCTTGGCGGAATCGTTGAAACTGGAGCATGGCGGTGCCTTCGTGGATGAACGCTGCCGGGGCGGGAAGATCCAGATTCCCAGTGAAACCGGCACGCCCACGATCTACTCGCTCGAACATCTGCGTCGCATCCAGGAAGCGCGGCTGGAAGAGACCTTTGAACTGGTCGCTCAGGAACTGGGCCCCCTGCTGCATTGGGCCCGTGGTGGTGTTTACCTCGTCGGCGGAGGCGCCCGCACGCCGGGCATCACGGCCCTGGCGCAACGGGTCCTGAAATTACCCGCCCACCTTGGACGTGCCCAGGACATCAGCGGTCAGAGTTCCGATCTGGAACAACCGGAATACGCCACTGTTTTCGGCCTGCTCCGCTACGGCGCCCTGCGGCTCCGACAGAAACCCCGCGGCTTCGCCCGGATGAAACAAATCATTCAGGACACCTTCATCCGCTAACCCATCCCCATCCCATGGAATCCACCCGCCCTCTCACCGCCCGATATCGGATTCTGGCCATCGGCCGCGCCGGAGCTGCCGCCGTGCATCCGCTCCTCAGCGCCGGCCTGGCGGAAGTCGATTTTGTCGCGCTCGACACGGATCCCGAGTCGCTGGCCCAGACGCCGATTCCCCATCGGGTCCATTTTGGCGAAGCCGCCACCTGCGGCCTGGGCACCGGCAGCGATCCCGCCCGCGGACGCGCCGCCGCCGAGGCGGACCTCGACTTGCTCCGCCCCTTGGTCGCCGGTGCCCGCTTGATCTTTCTGGTGGCCGGCCTCGGCGGCGGCACCGGCTCGGGGGCCACTCCCGTGATCGCCCGCCTGGCCCGCGAAGCCGGCGCCCTCACTTTGGGCGTCGCCGCCCTGCCCTTCGATTGCGAAGGCCGCCAGCGCGCGACTCATGCCCGGGAGGCGCTGGCCGCTTTCCGCACAGCCGCGGATGCCGTTATCTGCGTGCCGAAACAACGCGTTCTGGCCCAGTTCAAAGACCAGGATCGCCCCGTCCTCACCGAAGTCCTCGATGCCGCCAACCAACTCGCCAGTCAGAGCATCTCGGGACTCATCAAACTCCTGACCCGGCCCGGCCTGATGCCGCTGGATTTCGCCCACCTGGAACGGCTCCTGCGGGGACGTCATGCGGAGAGCTGTTTCGCCGCGGTCGAAGCCTCCGGGACTCAACGGACCCGCGATGCCGTGGAGCAAATTGTGCGTCATCCGTTCCTGGATCGCGGACAGGCATTGACCGATGCCGATGCCGTCCTGCTCAGCCTCGCGGCCGGACCGGAGGTGACCTTCACCGAAATCGACCACGTCTTCACCCACCTGCAAAACCTCTGTGAACGGGCCACGGTGATCACTGGAACCAGCATCGATCCGAGTCTGGCGGGCCGACTCGTCGTGACCGTGATCGCGAGTCGGAGCCTGGCGATGCCGTCATCACCAACGTCGCCCTCGAATGAAACGTCCGGCACCCGGCCGGACACGTCCGCCGCCCTGGGACCCGATCTGCTCACCGCGCCGGTACTTCCCGGCGTCCCCGGAAGCACCTCCGGTCGTGGCACAAGTCCGGCGGACTCCCTGTCGTCCTTCACCTCACACAGTTCACCCATGGGGGCACCTGCACCGAATCTAACCACCCTGGCCAGTCCCACTCTGGTCAGTTTGACCAAGAAGAAGGTGAAACCCGTCCAGAGCCTGCTGAACTTCGACACGTTGCCCAATCGCGGCCGCATCGAAGGCCTGCCGGCGACCGTTTACCAAGGCGAGGATCTCGATATCCCCACCTACGCCCGCCGCGGGATCGCCTTCAATTGAACGGCGTTTAACGGGAAAAATGCGCCGTCCCGAAGCCGTTCAATCCAGCACACTCTTGTAGCAAACCGTGTCGCTGGCGCGCTGGTCGTCCTCGGCTTTGCCGCCGGTGCCGTCCAACAGGCCAAAATGTTTTGCCCGCAGCGCACTCGCCTTCCGGTATTCCGCATGGCCATCCGTGAACAGAAAATTCCCGCCCCGAAAATGGATGTCCGAATACCAATCCACCCCCGCCTTGAGATTCACGTGCCAGTAGGTGAATTGCCCCGGACACAGCCCGAAGTCCGCACCGGCGGCGGGCCTCAAGGCCGTGTAACTCACCAGACGGATGGTTTCCTGCATGAAAATCGTTTCGCTCGGGCTGGGAATCGAGGCCAGCGTCCGTTCCATCATCACGGCGTTCGGCAAATAGCCGGTCGCACTGTTGGTGGTCGCATCCGATCCGTCCCCCGGCTTCTTGGCACTGGGACACGCGTACACCTTGGAACTGCGCGAGGCCTGCGAACCCTGCAGATACGGAGCGATCGCATAGAGACAATTGTTCACCCAACCGGCCCCCTTTGGATTCATGAAGTCGGGCACCTGCGATGCCTTGGGCGGCAGGCGACGGTGATCGCCTTCATAGAGCACGAGCGCGATGCCGATCTGCCGATTATTGTTCAAACACTGTGTCTGCTTGGCCTTGTCCTTCGCCCGCGACAAAGCCGGCAGGAGCATGCCCGCCAGAATCGCAATGATGGCGATGACGACGAGCAATTCGATGAGGGTAAACCCACCGAATCCCAACATTTCCGGACAGCGACCACCATCGGTGGATCGGACTCTCCGGCGATTCAGCGATTCCGCCTCCCGACACGCAGGGCCCGGCTTGGATCTACATTGCTTACCCATAAAGATTTTGCCCCGGAAAGACTTCGGACGTGACCTTCCGAACTCATGCAACTGACTGAAGCCAGCCCGGGAACCTACCCATTACACTCCGCCACCCCGGCAAAGACAAGCCTCGATTTTCCTACCTGAGAGATGACTCCCTGACCCCCCTCCCGCCGGCCGCTTGGCTGAAAACCGTCTGCGGTGATTTTAGCTGCTTCCCGGCCTCCCGTCGTGCCAATGAGCCAATGGGCCAAACAACAAGCGTACACGAAAACGGCCAACGAGGCCGCGGGACGGCTACCCACGGGGCAGTCGTCGATCTCGAGCGCGAATTGCAAGATGAAACGCTTGAATCTCGTGCGAATTTTCAACCGGGTTGGTCTCTCTTTGTGGGCTCCGAACCGGGTTGGCTTCTGATGTTTTGTTTGCATCCTGGAATGCGGGCCGATAGCGTTCGCCGCCTCAATCGTAGGAGCGACGGAAAAATGAATTTTATGACCCAGCTAAGGACCTCATGGCTTGTATGTTGGATTACCAATGTTATCGGATGGTGCTCTCTGGCGGGATCTCTATTTGGGGCTGGGACATCGACGGCCACCGCTACGGCCACTCCCGTCAACGGGTTCATCGTCGCCGTCGTCATTAATTCACCCGGTGCCGGTTATTCGACGGCCCCCGAGGTGATCATTTCCGGCGGCGGTGGCAACGGCGCCCGGGCAACCGCCACCATTACCGCGGGTGAGGTGTCTGCGATCACCGTCTTGGACGCCGGAATCGGCTATGTCACTGCACCCAGCGTCGTAATTGCACCGCCGGATAGCCCGAACCTGCCCGCCGTGCAGGCGATCAATCTGATACCAATGCTGAGTTTGCGTGGGCATCCCGGGACGGCTTATGAACTTCAATACGCGGAGCAATTGAATGGCAAGACCCATTGGGTGACCATTACCAATATTTATTTCAGTGCCAATTCCATCTCTAATGTATTCATCGATACCAACGCGCCTCTGTCGCCCCGGAGATTCTATCGGCTGAAGACATTGGAGATTCCGGAAAACCCGAATCCGGAGAACTTGGTTTGGCTGCCAGCTGGAGTCGTTCTCATGGGGAGCCCGGCGACGGAAGCGGATCGTTTAAACGCCGAGGGTCCGCAGACGGAGGTTGTCCTGACCCAAGGGTTTTGGATGGGCAAGTTCGAGGTTATCCAGGCGGAATATTTTTTGGTGACCGGCCTGAATCCGAGCAGCCACAGGGGAGACTCCAGTCTGCCGGTGGAGAGGGTGACTTGGATTGATGCGACGAACTACTGCGCGAAGCTCACGGATCGGGAAAGAAGCGCCGGGCGATTGCCTGCGGGCTATGTCTATCGCCTGCCAACTGAGGCGGAATGGGAATACGCCAGTCGTGCTGGGACGTCCACTCGTTTCAGTTTCGGCGATGATCCGGG
>JAYTHD010000518.1:0-2682 GCA_043732975.1 Verrucomicrobiota bacterium | reverse complement strand
GGCCCCGAGGGGGATCATCCGCAAAAGATTGCCTGTCGATTCGAGGTCCGCGGCGATATCGGTGATTACTGTCGCACGGCGGCCGATCACCTCGCTGCGGGCGGGATTTTTGCGTGCGTTTTTCCGGTCGATCCCATCGCCCAGCATGATCGCGTGCGGGCGGCGGCGGACGCGGCGGGATTGGTGATTGTCCGCTGGCGTCCCGTCATTCTGCGCGAGGGCAATCTGCCGTTGCTGGGACTCTTCGCCCTTTGGCGCGCGGTCGACCTGCCGGAGGCGATGCGCCATCGTACCTGTACCTGGACGGAACCGCCGTTGATCATCCGCACGGCGGCGGGCGAAATTCATCCCGAGTATGGCGCGGTGAAGCTCAGCTTTGGCTTTCCTCCGTGAAACGCATTGGCCAAGTCACGAGCGACGGATCGATCCTCGTGACTTCTCGTTGCCTTGCTGCCGCGCCCGTGCCAATTCCGGGGCATGCACTCCTCTCCGATTTCTCGCCGCATGGCTCTGGTGGCCCTGGCTGGTTCCGCCGCCGGATGCGTCGTCCGTCGCGCCAGCTCCACCACCAGCGACGACCGCAAGGTCACTGAATCCCACACCCGCACCCGCATTGGCTTCCGCACCATGAATATCGACAAAAAACTTTGGGGGCACCTGCCTGACGGTCGCCCGGTTCATCTTTTCACGCTCACCAATGGCAACGGCGGCGAGGTGAAGATCAGCGAATTTGGCGGCACGCTGGTCTCCATTGCCATGCCGGATCGGAACGGTCATCCCGGCAATGTGGTGCTCGGATTTGACAATCTGGAGCGCTATCTGGCCGGGACGCCGTTCTTCGGGGTGATCACGGGACGTTACGCCAACCGCATAAAAGAGGGTCGGTTCACCCTCGATGGCCAGACCTATCCGCTCGCGGTCAACAACGGGCCGAATCATCTCCATGGCGGTTTGAAGGGCTTCGACAAACAACTGTGGGTCGGCAAGGAACGCGGGATTCAGAACGGCGATATCGTGATCGATTTCACCTATACCAGTCCGGATGGCGAGGAAGGTTACCCGGGAAAATTGACCATGAAAGTGAGTTATTCACTCACCAAGAACAACACCCTGCGCATCGAATACGAGGCCACCACGGACAAGCCCACGGTATTGAATCTGACCAACCATAGTTATTTCAATCTCGCCGGGCAGGGCAGTGTGACCGATCATGAGCTGACCCTTGGATGCGCCCGCTATACGCCGGTGGATGCCACTCTGATTCCCCTCGGAACAATTGCGTCGGTGGCAGGGACGCCGTTGGATTTCCGCACTTCGACGCCCATCGGTCACCAGAAAATGCAAACGGGCCTGACGCCTCCCGGCTATGATCATAATTTTGTTCTCGACCGCGAGGGCGACTCGCTGGCTCTGGCCGCCCGGGTGAGGGATCCGAAGTCTGGCCGGGTCATGGAGTGTTATACGACCCAGCCGGGCGTTCAGTTTTACACCGGCAATTTCCTTCCCCCGGAAGGCATTGAATGCTCGGGCGGACGGAAGTTTTTTCCGCATGGCGCCTTCTGTTTGGAGACACAGCATTTCCCCGACTCTCCCAATCAGCCCTCCTTTCCCTCGGCGGTCTTGCGCCCGGGAGCGACCTTCCGTTCCACGACGGAATACCGGTTCAGCGCCAAATGAATTCGGCACGGGAAGCCGCCAGAGGGGCGGCGACCGCTGGTTTTAAGGCGCGGGTTCGGGTCACCAAAAGTGATCCCACGGGTTAGGTTCAGCGCAGAATGAGCCCGCGGTCCTTCGTGGATATTTGTGTTCATTAGTGGTTCTCTCCTTTTTCAATTGCCGGGAGAGGGCCTAGACTGCCGAAGTGAAGGAAGCATATATCGCGGCCAAAGAGCGCTGGGCCCGCAAACAGGCGGGCCAGGGGAGGGGACTCGTTCGCTCCGAAAATCGACTGCCACCCGGACAACGCCAGGTGACCAACTTCCCCGTGTTGGATCTCGGGGTGAAACCGGAGATTCGCACCGAAGAGTGGGCCTTGAAAATCTCGGGACTGGTCGACAATCCGGTCACACTTTCCTGGCCGGATTTTCTCGCGCTGCCCCAATTTCACGACGTGAGCGACTTCCATTGCGTCACCACCTGGAGTCAGTTTGACATGGTCTGGGACGGCGTGGCGTTTCTGACCCTGGCGGAGTTGGTCAAACCCAAGGCGGAGGCCAGCCACGTCTTTTTCAAGAGCTTCGACGGCTATAGCACCAACAATCCGCTGGACGTGCTGATGGACGACGACGTGCTGATCGCCCATTCGTGGAACGGCCAACCGCTGCCCGTCGAACACGGCGGCCCCGCCCGGGTGATCGTCCCCAAGCGCTACGCGTGGAAGGGCGCCAAATGGATCCGCGAAATCACATTCATGAGCCGTGATATCCTCGGTTTCTGGGAATTGCGCGGCTATTCCAATACGGCCGACCCGTGGACGGAGGATCGTTTCTCCTGAGACGGGGTGGAAGCGAGCGCTTCAATTCCAAATCGATCACTGGGCCGCTGATTTCCATAGGCCATTGACCGCGATCCCGTTTGGCGTGGGCAAAGGTCGCATAGATGAGTTGGACCTGATCGCAGTCCCCCGAAGGCTGCCTGGTTGGCGGAGAGATCCTGCCATGTCCGGCCATGGTCGGTCGAGCG
>JAYTHD010000517.1:0-3834 GCA_043732975.1 Verrucomicrobiota bacterium | reverse complement strand
CTTTCCCTGGCGGGAGGGACGCTTGGACACCCAGGCGGCGCTCGCGCCCTTCGCCGGACATTCCGCACTCCAAGCGGTGGTGGACGACGACCAGAATCTCTGGCTGGCGAATGACCAGCAGATGGGAAAGGTGGCTGGCTCCAACTGGAGTCCACTGACCCTGGTCGACGCGGGAGCGACCCTCGGCCCCAACCTGAAGACGTTGGTGGGAACCCGATCGCGAAAGGGTGGTGCCTGGCTGACGACCGGTGGCATTGACGGCTATACGAGCTTTGGTCCCAACCTCCTGGCTCGACTGACCCGAGACGGGCGGTTGACCGAACCAAAACCCTTCCCCTGGGCGAAACGGGATTTTCGCACCGGACCGATCTGCGAGGATCCTTCCGGTCAATTGTGGGTGGCCGCCAACGCTCCCGATTACGGGATCTACCGCATGTCGCCCGATGAGAATAGCTATGAACGTTACGGGGAAGAAGAAGGACTCCGGGGAGTACCGATCACGTCAATCCTGGCGGACCGAGGGGGCAACCTTTGGGTGGGAACCGAACAGGGTGGCATCAACGTCTTCCGACCCCCATCCTTTCGAACGCTGGCGCCGACCGGCCCGAGTAAAGCGACGGGCATCCAGTCCGTGGCAGCCGCGCGGGACGGTGGCGTCTGGCTTTGTGCCAACGAAATTGGCATCTTCCGATGGAAAGAAGGCCGACAATCGCGCCTGTTCACGGGTACCGTTCCCTTCGGGGTTGTTTTCGAAGACAGCACCGGTGGTGTCTGGACCGGTGGCGAGGGTTTTGGCGGCGACCGCTATGCCGCACGCCGATGGCAGGAGGTCATTCCTTCGAAGAATCGCGTACTGGATCGGACGATGGCCTATTTCGAGGACCGGCATGGTCGTGTCTGGATGGGTGGACCGTATGGCCTGGCCGTCTATGACCAGGGCCGATCCGCCCTGTACGCGCCTCCGGGCTTTACTTCCTCCGCAACGGATGCCGTGATTGCCGTCGCCGAGGCGCCGGACGATGCGCTTTGGCTGGGAACGCAATCCGGCCGCCTGCTGCGATTCCAGGAAGGCCACTTCGTGGTTCATTGGCAGTCCATGGATCCGCAACCGTCACCCGTTTGCTCGCTTTATTTCGACCGCGCGGGGACCTTGTGGTTTGCGCGGTTCGGTGAGGGTTTGGCCCGTTGGGAAAAAGGCATCACGACGCTGTTCACCACCGCACAGGGGTTGCCCACGGCCACCATCAATGGCCTGATCGAGGACGCGCGGGGCTTCATTTGGCTGTCCTCCAAAACCGGTGTGTATCGAATAGCGCAGGAAGATCTGCAGGCCTTTGGCCACGTTGAAGCGACCCAGGCACATTGGCGTCACTTCACCAAACGGGACGGTCTTCCCAGCCTGGAATGTTACGGTGAACAATATCAACCGGGTATGTGCCGCAGCACCGACGGCCGGATCTGGGTTCCCACGCTGCCGGGAGTGGCGGTGGTCGATCCGGCGTTGCTCATCAACCCGCCCGCACCGTCCGTGGCGGTCGAGGAGGTCCAGCTAATTCGGAAGGACAAACAAATCCGCACCCTGGTTCAGGACGAGGATTACCAGCGGCACCAGGGTCAGGATCCGCTGACGGTCACCGTGCCGCCTGGCCGGAACAACCTGGTGATCCGCTACGCCGGCATTGATCTGGACGACCCCGCGTTGATGTCCTTTCGCTATCGAATTGCCGGCCTGGATCCGGGTTGGGTCGACGTGAAGGGGGCGCGGAGCGCGGTATATTCCGCCGTCAAACCCGGCCGCTACCATTTCGAGGTCGTCGCCCTGAACAAGAGCGGCCAGGCCAGTTCCCCGGCCGCCCTGGCGCTGCAAGTGCTGCCGCTTTGGTGGGAGACGACGATCTTTCAAGCATTGCTGATCGCGCTGCTGGTCGCCGTGGGACCGGCGATCTACTACTATCGTGTCCGCTGGCTCCAGCGGCGTCATCAACTCCAGGTCGCCTTCTCCCGGCAGTTGATTCAGCGCGAGGAAGACGAGCGCAAGCGGGTCGCGCAGCAGGTGCACGACGTGCTCGGCCACGAGCTGTTGCTGCTCAAGAACGCCGCCGTGCAGGGCGAACAGCGAACCGAGCCCGGCAGCGCGCCGGCAAGTCAGTTCCGGCAGATTTCCTCCATCGCCTCGCGCGCGCTCCAGGAATCCCGCGAAATCGCGCACCGCCTCCGCCCGATCGAGCTCGACCGGCTCGGCTTGAAGCCAGCCCTCGAAGCGCTGCTCGATGCCACCGCCGCGTCTTCTGGCCTGCGCGTGTTCCGGGAGATCGATGATGTCGCTCCCGTGCTGCCGGCCGAACTTCAGGTCCACCTCTACCGGCTCGTGCAGGAGGGGCTCAACAACATCCTCAAGCACGCCCGCGCCACCACGGTGATGTGTGAGCTTCAGCTTGGTGACGATCGCATCCGCCTCCACCTCGCAGACGACGGCGTCGGCTTCGATCCGGCCGTGACGAAGGGAGGACGTCGAGGACTCGGGCTCACCAGCTTGGAAGAGCGCGTCCGGCTCATGGGAGGTGAATTCGAACTCACCTCCGCCTCCGGCGCGGGCACGCACCTGCGGCTCAGCTTCCCGCTGCCGGGGCGGTGAGCAGCGTTTGACCGGAGCGCGGACGGTCAGAGCCGCGATTCAGCCGAAATCAAAGGCCAAAGCGGCATTTACAGAAGGGAAGGACGGGATAAACCCATGGCGCTCCAACACCTGCACGCGAGCCTCAAATCCGCCGGAATTCACGGCGCCTGAGCGATCCATCGAAGCTTGGTTCCCCGCCCGGGCGCGGACACTACTTCCAACTGGCCGCCCAAGGCCTTCGCGTGCTCCGCCATCCGCGCCAAGCCAAGGCCGGCTTTCGCTACCTGACTGATCACCGCCCGATCAAACCCCACCCCACCGTCGTCAATCTGGAGCATGACCTGCCCGGCATCCACTTTGACCTCGAGCATCACCGTCGCGGCATGGGCATGGTGGACCACATTGAGGAGGCCTTCCTGTACGAAGCGGAAGAGGTGAAGTTTCTGGGTCGGAGTGAGATCCTCGGGCAGGGCGGTGAAGTCATGGAAGACACGGAGATTGGCACTGTGGCAGGTGTCGGTCACCAGCACCTCCAGTGCGGCCTTCAAACCAAGTTGGTCGAGTTCAAAGGGACGCAGGCGGTAGGCGATGCCGCGGGCCGCTGCCATGGACCCTGAGGTCAACTCCGAAATGGCATCCAATTGTTCCTGCATGGCCGCGTTCACGCCCGGGTGATTTCGGAGCTGCGCCACTCCGGTGCTGATCTGGAGCAATTGGTGGCCCAATTCGTCGTGAACCGCGTGGGCCACCCGCTTTCGTTCGCTCTCGACCCGCTCCAGAAGTTGCCCGGCGGCATCCCTTCAGGCCGGTTGCGTCGTTGCCACCATTCGTAAACGGCGTGAACACCCGCACCGGCGAGCAACCCCAACAGGCCACCGAGCGCGAATTCTCCGAAGTTGGACGGCGAGGTGATCAGGCCCGGCGCGCCGACAATATTTCCGCCCGCCCCGAGCCAGCCGAAAGTCCACCGGTACACCCGGGCCCAAGCTTCCGTTGCGACTGAGCGAAACATACTCCGCCTCCGGGATCGACCAGGCGATAATCGCCGACTCTGTCTCCGCCCGCCATGAGCAATCCGCCGACAGCGCCGCCCGATCCACCGCCCGGAACGGTATTATTTTCCTGCGGCGGGATCACGGCCTCACCTGAACGTCTTTCAAGTCCACCTGTTCGAGCAGGCTGTTGACCTCATTAAGGGCGTCGGCATCAGCGGGTGC
>JAYTHD010000516.1:0-10111 GCA_043732975.1 Verrucomicrobiota bacterium | reverse complement strand
GCACAGGAGCAGAAAATGTAATCGCGCTGCGTTGCGCCCTCATGGGTAATCGCTGGGACGAATGCTGGGACCAGATCAACAACTCCAGCCAGTTTTCCCACTCACTCGCCGCCTAGACCACCGATGGTTACTTTTTTGTCATGCACCCACCGCTCACTGTTTCTCTGGTTTTACCCCAAGAATTCTGAGGTCTGAAGTTACCCATCTGGGTGATGCGCTTTTCAGGATCGGAAATCGTCAGCGCCCATTTCCAAGCCAAGCCGACATCGAATCCGTCCACAATCCCCACGAGGGATTCGACCGCCTTTTCCCGGAGGGGTCCTTCCGGCAGGCTATTGACCCAGGCTCCTGTCGCGTCCGCATCGCTCAGGGCCCATCGGCGAACAATCACTTCAATGATCCCTCGGACTTGCCGCGGCGATGTGGCCCTGCGTAATTCGGCCATCACCATGTCGCACCCCATTCCTTCTCAATCGGTGACACGTCGTGAATTTGTACGCGTGTCGTCCGCGGCGGCCGTGGCGCTCAGTCTTGGCACTCCAGGTGTCGCGGGAGCGACTGAGGCGCACACCGGGTCGACGGTCAGGACTGCCGACCCCGCCTTCGTTCCACCCACATTGCTCACGCCCTCCGAGCAATTCCGCGACGTCTCCCGTGGCAATCCGAAAATTTTCTCACTTCAGGGTGAAGCCCTTCTCCGCGCGCGCCTGACGCCGGAAAGTTGGCGGCTCGAAATCACGGCCGAGGCGACACCCAACCCGGCCATCACCGAAGCCCCTGTCATCAGCCAACCGCTCACGCTCGCCAAGGGAACCGCGCTGGACCTCCCGGATCTCCTGACCCTTGGAAAAACGCACGGGGTGAGGTTCCTGAAGGCGATGCAATGCCTGAATATTCCCGCACCGCTCGGACAGGGTTTATGGGAGGGCGTCCCGTTGCACGAGGTGCTGAAACTCTGCGGTACCATGAAGAATGTCCGCCGCCTCTACTACTGGGGTTACCACAACGACGATCCGAAACAATTGTTCCAATCCTCGCTGAGTTACACGCAAGCCATGGAAACGCCGCCCGGCGAACTCCCCGCCTTTCTCGCCTATAAGCTCAACGGCGAACCGTTGTCCCTGATGCGCGGCGGACCGGTGCGCATGATTGTCCCTTGGGCCCATGGGTTCAAATCCATCAAATGGCTTCAGGGAATCGTCCTGACCAACGACTACCGCGCCAACGACACTTACGCCGAGGCGAACAATGATCCTGAGTCGCACCTGAAGACGGCGGCCTATCTGGCCGAGCTTCCGAAGAAATTCCGCACCGGTGAATCCGTGCTCCTGAACGGCCTGGCCATCTCCGGCTTGTCGGGATTGCGACGCGTCGAGTACAGTGTGACCGGTGCCACGAAAGCGGCGGCGGACGTCTGGAACGAGGGCCGCCTGGAGGAGCCGCCCCGCGATTGGGGGCGGGTGCTGCCCGCCGGAGTCTTGGCGCGCAGTGTGCTTGGCTTCGACACCAAGACCGGAAAGCCCGCCAGTTGGCCGCTGCGCTACACCATGGTTTCGTGGTCCGCCACACTGAAGCGTCTGCCTCCGGGAAAATATGCGGTGCGCGTGCGGGCGGTGGATTTGAATGGCTATGCCCAACCGGAGCCAAGACCCAACCAGAAATCCGGTATGAATGCACTCGATCTGCGCGAGTTTGAAGTGGGGTAACCGGTGTTTCATAGCGCCGATTCGTTCGCTTGCGCAGGGCGTTCCGGCAGGGAAGCTTTTTGAGTAGTCTGCCTTCACCACATCGCATTGAACCCATCATGAACCAGCCTTCTCCCGTCAGCCGCCGTCGCGCGATCCAGGTCGCGGGGACCGCCACCGCCTCGCTCTTCATTATTCCCAACCTGCTTTTCCGGGGCAACGCCCAGGCGCCCGCACCGGACGGTCCGCACAAACTGCCGCCGCTCGGTTATTCGTTCGATGCACTCGAACCGTTCATCGATGCGAAGACGATGGAAATCCATCACGGCAAACACCACGCCGCCTACGTCGCCAACCTGAACAAGGCCATCGCCGATTATCCGGACCTCCAGAAGCTGTCCGTGGAGGATCTGGTCAAGAATCTGGACAAGGTTCCCGAAAAGATCCGGACGGCCGTGCGGAACAGCGCGGGTGGGCACTACAATCACTCCTTGTTCTGGCCGTCGCTGAAGAAGGATTCCGCCGCCGGACCCACGGGACCTTGCGGGGAGGCGTTTGGTGAATTGTTCGCCACCAAGGAGGAGGGCGAGGAGAAGTTTGTGAAGGCCGCCATGGCGGTGTTCGGCAGTGGCTGGATCTGGATCACGATCGACAAGGACAAGCACCTGAAACTCGAGACCTCGGCCAATCAGGATTCACCGCTCAGCCAGGGGCGGACGCCGCTGATCGGGGTCGACCTCTGGGAGCATGCCTATTACCTGAAGTACCAGAACCGTCGTCTGGATTACCTCAAGGCGATGGTCAGCGTAACCAACTGGGAGTTCGTCAACCAGCGCTTCGAAAAACTGACCGCGTGACCCGGCGTCGCACAGCCCATCCTTGAAATCGTCAAATCCTGGTCCGGCAAGGCGACCTTGGATTCTGGCTGTCCAAGAATTGTCGAAAAGCAGTTTTCCAACAGTCCCATTTGGCGGGGTGACTTTGAAGGCCACACTCCGGCCGCCGCTTGGTTGACGGCTCCGTGAGATCGAAGAAGAGACTTTTCGCCTATTACCATCAAGTCCGTCCGCGTCCTCGGGACGGATTGGCCCGAGGATTGGGGGTGGCCCCAGAGGCATTGGCGCGTCATGTGCGAATGCTCCAGCGGGCGGGTTACCAAGTGCTGACAGCCTCGGAGGCGGTCGCCAGCGCGCATCCGCGGGCGGCCGGGCTGACCTTCGATGATGGCTACGCGGACAATCTCGAAATTGCGCTCCCGTTGCTCGCATCGCTGGGGGTCAAGGTCAAGGGAACGATCTATGTGGTGACGGGCGAGATCGGTGGCGCCAAACCCACCTGGACCACCAAGGGGCAGGAGCAGATCGACCGCCTGCTCACCAACGCGGAATTGTTGGCGGTGCAGCAGGCCGGTTGGGAGATCGGTGCCCACGGACAATCCCACGTCCGGCTTTCGCAGTTATCCGAGGCAGCGCAACGCGGCGAGTTGTGCGGCTCCAAGGCCCGGTTGGAAGATCTCTTGGGACGGCCGGTGACGTCCTTTGCCTATCCCTACGGGGACTACTCGGCCCTCACGCGGCGGTTGGTTGAGGAGGCGGGCTACACGCACGCGTTTACCACGGCCAAACGCGGCGGGGATGGATCCCGTTTCGCTTTGGAGCGTTACAGCCTGGGTGGCTATGGATTTCGCAGTGCCCGGCAGGTCGTCAAACTGCAACTCGCCCTGCTGCGTCGTCTATGGTCCGCCTAGCCTCTGCCGGGTCGGGTGCGGATCAAACCCTGGATCCGCCGGTCATCGTCACCTGCTTGAAGCGGCGGTTTTCCGGCGTCTCCGGAACCATTAATGCCCTGCTCCCCATTCAGGCGCGCCTGCGGCCGTTGGGTTACGTGGGTACCGCCCTGCCCGGTGCAGATCTTGCCGTGCGCGAATCCCCGGAACACTTTCGACCCCTGACGCTGTGGCAGGCGATCCGTCTCTCGGCCCGGCCACTGCCCGACGGGCGGCCCCGCCTGTGGCATGTGCGTCGCGATCTGGAGATGTTGCTGGGACTCTTCCTGCGCGATGAATGTCACCTGCCCATCCGGCTGATTTTCACGTCGGCCGCGATCCGCTCCCACTCCCTGCTTCCGCGCCGGCTGATCCGGCGGATGGACGCCGTGATTGCCACCACTCCGGATGCCGCGCAGTTCCTTCCGGCGACTGCGGGAGTTGTGGGACATGGGGTCGATACCCGGCGGTTTCATTTGCCGACGTCCCGCGATGAGGCCTGGGCGGCCACCGGGTTGCCGGGCAAGTATGGGATCGGCATTTTTGGCCGCGTCCGACCGGAAAAAGGGATTCATCTTTTCATCCAATCATTACTGCGTCTGCTGCCCCGCTTTCCAGATTTTACGGCCGTCGTCGGGGGACTCTGCCAACCGGCCGATCAAGCGTACCTGCAGGATTTGCAACGGGAACTGTCGGCCGCCGGACTCGGGAAACGGGTGACCTGGCGGGGTGAGATCCCACCCGCCGAAATGCCGGCGTGGTATCAGCGCCTGCTGATCACCGTCGCGTGCCCACTGTATGAGGGGTATGGGCTAACCCCGATCGAAGCCATGGCGTCCGGGAGCGCGGTGGTGGCGAGTCGCACGGGGGCGTTTGCGAGCATGGTGGCCGATGGGATCACGGGACGATTGGTGCCGGTGGACGATGTCCCGGCGCTGACGGATTCGTTGGCGGACTTGATGTCGGATCCCGGCCGCACCGCGGGGATGGGCCGACTGGGCCGGGCGCGGGCGGTGGAGCAGTTTTCCATTGAGGCCGAAGCCACTGGAATCGAGCGCATCTACGAATCGGTCTGGCGCCAGGCGGATCGTCGGGGGCACGCGGGACGGACCTTTGTGCTGGGTCCTCAGCGCTGACACTCGGAGAGGATGGAGAGTCTTCTTCGGCGGAACTTCTGCCGGATCGCTGGAGTGATCGCGGTCGGTTGCCCGGCGTGACGCTCTGAGAAGAACGTCTGACCGGCAGACTAAAAACTTCGCGGCGACATCGGCCAGGGAAACGTGGGGCGACGGCAATCCGACCCGTCCGCGGGCGCAGACCCAGCTTGCTTCTCGCCGATCAACCTTGATTATCCCCATCTTCGTGGCGGAACTCGCCGCGGAGAACACGTCGATGAGCCAGAAGCCGGATTACAAGCCTACGCTGAACCTGCCACGCACGGATTTCCCCATGCAGGCCAACCTTGTTCAGCGCGAACCGCAACGCCTCGCGCACTGGGAGTCCACGGACATTTACGGTCAAATTCAGGCCGCCCGCGCCGAGGCTCCCACCTTCGTCCTGCATGACGGACCGCCCTTTGCCAATGGCGATGTCCACATCGGCACGGCCCTGAACAAGATTCTCAAGGATTTGATCCTCAAATCGAAGTCGCTCCGCGGCTACCGGACGCCCTACGTCCCGGGTTGGGATTGCCACGGACTGCCCATCGAATCGAAGGTCACCCAGGAACTCCGCGCCGCCGGACGCACGGATGCCGATGCCGCCACCGTCCGCTCTGCGTGCGATGCCTATGCCCGAAAATACATTGATTTGCAGCGCAGCCAGTTTCGGCGTCTCGGAATCTTTGGCGCCTGGGACAAACCTTATCTGACCCTCGATCGACAGTACGAGGCGGATGAACTGCGGATCTTTGCCGACATCGTGGAGCAGGGCTTTGTCTATCGCGGCAAGAAGCCGGTTTACTGGAGCATTCCTTTCAAGACGGCGCTGGCCGAAGCGGAGGTGGAATATCAGGATCACATCAGCCAAAGCGTTTACGTCCGCTTCCGCCTCGTCGGCGAACCGAACACCTTCGTTCTCCTCTGGACGACGACGCCCTGGACCCTGCCGGCCAATCTGGCCGTCGCTTTCAATCCCCGCTTCCACTACTCCTACGTCTTCGCCGCCGGTGCGACCTATGTGGTGGCGAATGCCTTGATCGGAGCCGTGGCCGCCAAGTGCGCCTGGGACAATTACCAGATCATCCGCACCGTTTCGCCCGAGGAATTGGCGACCTTGGCCTACGAGCATCCGTTTTGCGCGCGGACCGGCCGGGTTTATCCGGCGGAATTTGTCGAGAGCTCGACCGGCACCGGTTTTGTGCACATTGCCCCGGGACACGGCACGGAGGATTACGGACTCGGCCGGAGTGTGGGACTGCCGATTTACTGCCCGGTGGACGACGAAGGCCGGCTCGCCCCGACCAACGACCTGCCCGCGGATCAGCAAATGCCGGCGGAACTGATCGGGAAATCGGTCCTCGAAAAAAACAACCGGAGTGAAGCCAACGACGCCGTGCTCGCGTTGCTGGTGCGGGTGGAGGCGCTCGTTCAGCGCGAGGACTATTCCCACAGTTACCCCCACTGCTGGCGCAGCAAGACACCGATTGTTTTCCGGGCCGTGGACCAATGGTTCATCCGCATCGACCATACCGCACCGGGACGTGGCGAAACCTTCCGGCAACAGGCGCTCGCCGCCATCGAGCGCGACGTCCAGTGGGTGCCCGCGTGGGGTCAAACCCGGATCCAGGGCGCGGTGTCGGCGCGCCCCGATTGGTGCATTTCACGACAGCGCACGTGGGGCGTCCCGATTCCCGCGTTTTACGACGCCCAGGGCGAACCGATCCTCAACGCGGAAAGCGTGCGCCAGGCCGCAGATTTGATCGAGGCACATGGTTCCAATGTCTGGTTCGAGCGCAGCGCCGCCGAGCTGTGGAAAGTCTGCCGGCCGGCGCAATGGACGGGGCCGGAGGCGGTTAGCAAAAGCAACGACACCCTGGATGTCTGGATCGATTCCGGGAGTTCCAGCCGGGCGGTCTTGATGCGCCGTGAAGAATTGTGCCGCGGCAGGCACGTCGACGAGGCCAACCCCTGGCGTGCCGATGTCTATCTCGAAGGTTCCGATCAACACCGCGGCTGGTTCCAGTCGTCCCTGCTCCTGTCCCTCGCCGGCAATGGCTGCGCCCCTTACAAGACCGTGCTCACCCACGGCTTCATGGTGAAGGCCAGTAAACTGGATCCCAAGCAAAAGGAAAAAGTCAGCAAGAGCGCGCAGGGCACCTACGAAAAACCGGAAACCGCGGAGCGATATCTCAAGCAATTCGGCGCGGATGTCGTGCGTCTCTGGGTCGCGTCGCAGGATTTCCGCGGCGACATCTGGGTGGGCGATGATCGCGTGGAGAAGGCCGGTGAAACCTACCGGCTCATCCGCAATACGCTGCGCTATCAGTTGTCGAATCTTTATGATTTCGACCCGTCACAGCACGCCGTACCGGACAGCGCTTTGACCGGACTGGACCGCTGGATCCTGGGTGAATTCGCCGCGCTCGAACGGTCCGTGGCGGCCGCCTACGACGCCTACGAATTTCACGTCGTCTACCAGTTGGTTTCGCAGTTTGTCGCCGTGCAACTCAGCGCGGTTTATCACGACGTCGTCAAGGACCGGCTCTATACCGACGCGGCCGCCTCACCCCGCCGGCGGGCCACTCAGACGGCCCTGCACCGGTTGGTCCTGCGCCTGAGCCAGATGCTCGCGCCCATGCTGGCTTTCACCACGGAAGAAGCCTGGGAAGCCATCCCCGGCACCCCCACGAAGTCCGTCCACACGAGCCGCTGGGAACCCGACGGCAGCGCCCTCGCCGAAGCGGACCGCAGTGTCTGGGCCACTCTTTTCTCACTGCGCGAACGGGCGCTGCCGGAATTGGAAAAGGCGCGCCAGGCCAAACAGATCGGCAAGAGTCTCGATGCGGTTCTGCATTTCGACCTGCTGCCGTCAGAGTCCGCAATGGCCCAGGCCCACCAGGAGGAATTGCGCGAACTGGCCAATGTTTCCGGCGTCTTCATCCACGTGGCGGAAGATTCCGCCCCGGCCGGTGTCCGGGTGCAAATGGCCGCGGAACTCGGCTGGCCGAAATGCGAACGCTGCTGGCATTGCGAGCCGTCCACCGGCAAGCATGCCGCCCATCCGGGACTGTGTGCACGGTGCGTCGTCGCCGTCGAAGCTCACCTTCCGCCCGCGATTGCCCAGAACCGCCCCGGTTGACTCAGGTGCATTTGTAGCCCAGCAGGTGTCGTTCCTTGATCAGGGTCGACACCTGCTCCGGCACCATGCGTTCCCAGACGGGATCACAGTTCTGGATCATCCGCAGGACATCGCGACTGAAGATCGAGAGGCTTTCCTTATCAATGTCGCGCAGGCCGACGATGTGGTGATTCTCCGTCAGGTAGAGGTAGAGGTGGCGGAGATGCGGTGCCACGCGGAGGTTGTCGGCAGTGATCAGCGATCCGCTCGCGGCGTCCTTCATCGGATAGACATAGAGCTTCAGGTCATTGCGGAACATCCGGCCAAAACTCTCCAGAATGCCGCCTTCCAATTCCCCGTAGTACTTCTCTTCAAAAAGTTGCCGCAAGGTGGGAACCCCCATCACGAAACCGACGGGCATCTTCGTGTAGCGAAACAGATAAGCCGCCAGCCGGTGGAATTCGCCGTAGTTGGAAATCAACACCGGATGCCCCAACAACCCCAGCATGTCCACACGGTCGATGAAATCCTGATGGTTGATTTTCCCCTCGGCACTCAGGTTCTTGAGGGTCATCTCCATCAGGACCGTCGGCTCCTGACCCGCCACGCCCGGCTCCTGGACGAACCGGGACTTGGCGGACGCCAGCATGTCCACCGTCACCTTCGTCACCGGCCGGAAGGACCCGCGCTCGACAAGAATACACTTCTTGTGCAGCGCGTCGGCGGGCTGAACCAGATCTCCACCCGGCAAAAACATCGCGGCATTGGTCAGGCCCTTCTCCACCAATTGCAATGCCAGCAGACGGTTGTCCACGCTGGCGAAGGCCGGTCCTTGAAACCGGATCATGTCGACCTCGATCCGGTCAATCGACAGGTTGTCGAGCAGGGCATTGACGACTTCTTCGGGCTGCGTGTGGAGGTACAAGGCGGCGTGAATGAGATTCACCCCGAGGATGCCCAGCGCCTCCTGCTGCTGGAAGTTTTCCCGGTCCCACATCCGCACATGCGCCACGACATCGCTGGGAGGCAGGCCCGGTACCGGCTGAAAACGGATCCCCATCCAGCCGTGCGTTTCATCCCGCCGCTTGTAACCGCGGGCCGTGACGGTATTGGCAAAAACGAAAAAACGGGTCCCGTCGCCCCGCTTGGCCGCCAACCGCTCGACCAGCAGCGTGTACTCATGGGTCAACATGGACTCCAGCCGCTGGAGGGACACATAACGCTCCGACTGCCCGTAGATCGCATCGCTGACCAGCATGTCGTAAGCGCTGATCGTCTTCGCAATGGTCCCGCTGGCGCCGCCCACCCGGAAAAACCAACGGGCCACCTCCTGCCCCGCGCCAATCTCCGCAAAGACGCCATACTTCGTCGGATCCAGATTGATCTGCAGCGCCTTCTGATGGGTATCCGGCCGTTCACTCATGGCTTCAAGGGAGCACACTTCGGCAGCGGTGGAAATGAAAGGCGACACGACGCCGAACTCCGGCACAGCTCCAGTTCCATCCCGTAACGAAGCTTGAAATCAGAACAACTCACCCTGCCCCCGCTCGACCCGCCGAAAATGGGCCGCGCTGGGTTTCGGCCACTGGCCTTCGATGCCGTGACGCCGGCACACCGCATGGAACAATTGACTCAGGCGCTCCGCCGCGGCGCCGGTGCCCTTCATACGTTCGCCAAATTCCGAGCTGTTCATGGCGCCTTCGCGAAACGAGCGGATCTGTCCCAGCACCTTCTCCTGCCGGTCGGGAAAATACCGCGCCAGCCACGCCTCGAACACCGGCCGCACCGCTCCCGGCAAACGGAGTAATGTATAACTGGCAAACGAGGCGCCCGCCGCCACCGCCGCCTCGACAATCCGCGGCATCTCGTGATCATTGATGGCGGGAATGACCGGCCCCAGGAGCACGCCCACCGGAATCCCCGCCGCCGCCAGCCGCCGGATCGCCAGCAAGCGCGCTGCCGGTGGGGATGCCCGCGGCTCAAGAATGGTGCGCAAATCCGGATCCAGCGTGGTCACACTGACGAACACCGCCACCGCCTGAAAACGCGCCAGTTCCGCCAGGACATCGACGTCCCGCGCCACCAGGGTGTTCTTTGTGACGATCGTCGTCGGGTTGCGGAACTCCGCCAGCACCTCGAGGCAACGCCGCGTAAGTTTGAGTTTGCGTTCGATCGGCTGATAACAGTCCGTGACCCCGCTCAGATTCACTATCGCCGGCTGCCATCCCGGCCGCGACAACTCACGCCGCAGCAATTCCGGGGCGTCGTACTTGACCAGGATTCGGGTTTCAAAATCGACGCCCGCGCTATACCCCAGATACTCGTGCGTGGGACGTGCGTAGCAGTAAGCACAACCGTGTTCACAGCCCCGGTAGGGATTGAC
>JAYTHD010000515.1:0-2666 GCA_043732975.1 Verrucomicrobiota bacterium | reverse complement strand
CTGGAGGCGCAGGAGCGTTATTTGCGTCTTTACGCCGACTTTGAGAATTTCAAGAAGCGGGCGGCCCGGGAGCGCGACGAGGTGCGCCGGGCGGCCATTGAGGGGATGATTTCCCGACTTTTGCCGGTGCTCGACACCTTCGACATGGCGATGGTGGCCGCCCAGCAATCGGGGACCAATCTGGCGACCCTCAAGGCCGGCGTGCTGATGATCCAGGGCCAGTTGCGGGGCGTCTTTGTGGAGCAAGGGCTGGAGGAACTCGTGACCGAAGGGAAGGAGTTTGATCCCGCGCTGCACGATGCGGTATCGCAGACGGAGAGCACCAGCGTGCCCGAAGGCCGAATCCTTCAGGAACTTCGTAAGGGGTACCGATTGAAGGACCGCCTGTTGCGGCCGGCGACCGTGGTGGTGGCCAAGGCGCCGTCGATTCCGGGCGATGGGGCGGATCCCGACGGTTCCGCAGAATCCACGGCGGCGTAGGCCTCGAATTCCATCCCACCATGGCTTCCAGCAAGCGTGATTTTTATGAGGTCCTGGGCGTTGCCAAAAACGCCAGCGACGAGGAACTCAAAAAGGCCTACCGTAAACTCGCGGTGAAATTTCATCCGGACAAGAATCCGGGGAACAAGGAGGCCGAGGAAAAGTTCAAGGAATTGGGCGAAGCGTATGGCATCCTGAGCGATCCGCAAAAGCGAGCCGCGTTTGATCAATACGGACCGGCCGCCTTCGATCCGCGTTCCCGGGCGAATGGCGCCGGCGGATCCAGTGGGGATCCCTTCGATATTTTCCGCCAGGCTTTCGGCGGGCGTGGCGGGGGCGGTGGAGGGGATTTCTTCGAGCAGTTTTTCGGCGGCGAAGGCGAAGAAAATGCCCAGGGAGCGGGACGCGGCGAGGACCTGCGCTACGACCTGGAACTGAGCCTGGAGGAGGCGGTCACCGGCGTGGAAAAGGAGATTCGCTTCACCAAACCGATGACCTGCGAATCCTGCACCGGCACGGGCGCGGAAAAGGGCTCCAAGGTCGTTCGCTGCCCGCAATGCGCCGGACGCGGCCGGGTCGTGACCTCCCGCGGAATTTTCAGCATCCAGCAAACCTGCCCCCGCTGTCAGGGCGCGGGCGAAAGCATCGAAAAGCCGTGCCGCACCTGCAATGGCGAGGGGCGGCGCAATCAATCCACCAGTGTGCGGATCCGGATCCCCGCAGGTGTGGACACCGGCGTCCGCCTTCGATCAGCGGCCAATGGTGCGTCCGGCGTGCGCGGCGGCCCGTCCGGGGATCTGCATGTGGTCCTGACCGTCAAGGAACACACCGTCTTCCGCCGGGACGGGGATGATCTCTTGTGCGAAGTGCCGATCAGCTTCGTCCAGGCCGCGTTGGGGGGCGAAGTGGACGTGCCCACCATGACCGGCAAGGCGCGCATCTCGGTCGCCAACGGCACCCAGAGCGGCACGAAATTCCGGTTGAAAGGGCGCGGCGTGAAAAATGTGCAGGGCTACGGCACCGGCGATTTGATCGTCAAGGTGAACGTCGAAGTCCCGCAAAAACTCAACGCCCAACAGCGCGCCGCGTTGGAGAGTTTCGCCCGGGTGTGCGACGAAAACGTCAATCCTCAGGCCCGGAGTTTCTTCGACCGCGCGAAGGAATTCTTCGGCTGATTCCGCAAGAAAATGACGCGGCGCGGTGTGCCGTTTCCCGTGGCGAGGTGGCCGCCGTCAGTGTTTGCTCATCGCTCAAAAGAATCGGACGGCGGGGCAAAACTGGAGGCCGGATTGGAGGTTGCGCGTCATTCGCCAATTTCCGCCAGAACCGTGGCCGTATGAGACGAATCCGCATTCCTCGATGTTTCGTTACGGCCTTCAGGGTGTCGCCTACAAGATTTTTCGCAGGAGCGAATCCTCTGCCTGGGTCACGACGAGATAAAGATTGTCGCCGCTCGACCAACCGGCGGTGTTTTGCGAACCGACTTTGGCGAGGATGGGCGTGGGCGTGAGAGGCGCATCCGGCAACGCGATGCGTGTCATCACGAAGAGATGCACCACCTGGCCCTCGACCATGAAACACACGAGCGCCAGTTTCCTGCCCTTCCATTCCACCGTGCGACAACCAATGCTGGGAAATCGTTCCAGCCCCTTCGGAATCTTTGCCTGCACCAGCGGATGCTGCAGCGACAACCATTCGCGCACTTCCAGCGGCCGATCGGTCGTGAGGTCCAGCTTCGGAAACGTGCGGAGGAATTCCGTCATGTCCGCCCGCAATGCGGCGAACCCCGTGGCCGGCGGCTTGAAACGGCCTGCGACGATGACGGCCAGTGAAATCAGGAACACAATCGAGGCGGCCAGCGCCAGCGGCATCCGGTAGCGATTCCGGCGCGGCTCGATCCGCGCCTTGCGTCCCGCGAGGATCTTCTTGGCTAATCCCGGCGGCACTCGCACCTGCTGGAGCTTGTCGCATACGGCGGTGTCGAGAGCGCGCTGTTGGTTGAACCACGCGAGCAACTCCGGGTCGCGGCGGGTTTGTTCCAGGGCTTCCGCCATCCGCGGGTCCTCGGGATCCCCGGCGTCAGAGTGGTAGGCGTGGAGTAGAATTTTGGCTTCCTCGTTATTCATACTGCCTTTCACGAAAAATCGGGCCGACCGGCGCGGCGGCGGTCCTGGGTTGAAGCGCCC
>JAYTHD010000514.1:0-15510 GCA_043732975.1 Verrucomicrobiota bacterium | reverse complement strand
TCGCGCAGGGAGGCTGCCTGGATGCGCCCGGCCAAGTGCGGATATTGTTTCGCCACGAGCTGGCCCGTTTCCCAGCGAGAGAGTCGCTCGGCCCCGGCGAGGTGGAAGAGTCCCGTCGCCTGCTGGACCAGCAATTCCCAAGTGGCCCGAGCGGTAGCTGCGGCGGGGATCGGACAGCGATATTCATCGGTGAACAGTGACGTGGTTTCTCCGGCGCTCCAGGCGTTGACCAGTTCCTCATTGAAGGCTCGATCCCCGGTGGGGGAGATGCCGTGATTCAGGGAGGTCCGGAGCACGGTGTGCCGGGGATTGGCGAGGACGATTTGCTCGGCGGCGATTTTCGTCTCGGCGTAGACGCTCAGGGGATTCACCGGATCGGTCTCCCGATAGCCACCCTGTCGGCCGTCGAAGACCAGATCCGTGGAGACGAGGAAAAAGGGAATCTCGAAGGCGAGGGCGGCGAGCTGCCGGGTGACGTCCACGTTGAGTTGGTGCGCCAGCCGGGGATCTGCCTGGCAGGCGGGGCTTCGGCTGAGGGCGGCGCAGTGGAGGATGGCGCGCGGTCGTTCGCTTTGAAACGCGCGTTCGACCGCGATGAAATCCGTAAGCTCCAAGTCGCTCCGCTGGAGGCCACGCGGAGGACATTCGGGCGGCACCGCTGGTGATCGGAGCAGTGCGTGGCCGATGAGTCCACCAGCCCCGGTTATCCAGACGGGACGCCGGAATTCCGTTGATTTCATGAACGCAGGAGAAAGGGCAGATGGAAAGGGTGGCGCGGCAGTCGCACGCCCGGGTGTGCGTTTTCTTCACATTTCCTCTGACAACGTTCCGGTCCCGGGCCCGCCGCGTACCTGGAGGAGTTGCCGCTCGGAGGGCGGTTTCCAGCGCCGGTGAACCCAAAACCAGTTGGCGGGGTCGCGCCGGATGGCGACCTCGTAGCAGGCATTGACATCTCGCATGATCTCAGCGGCATCCCGTGGGGAACCGTCGGCTTCGCGGGTGCGAATTTTCGGGCCGAATTCGACGCGCCATTTTCCCAACCGGACGCGGAAGCACAGGAGCATCTGCAAGGGCCCCTGGTAGCGTTGGGCCAACACGACGGGGGCGGCGCTGGTGGAGCACGGGCGGCCGAAGAAGGGAAGCCACAGGCCTTTGGAGCCGGCGTGCTGATCCGCCAGCAGGCCCAGGGCAATCCCGCCGCGCGCCAGGAGTTGCCGCAAGGCGCCCGCCTCGCGGGTCCGCTCGAAAATCCGGACGCCGGTGCCCCCGCGCAGGTCCTGCAGGATCTTGTTCAGGGCTTCGGGCTTGAGGGCGCGGTAGGTGACCGCGATTTGCCAGCCGGGCACGTACGCTTGCACGCGGCCGCACAGTTCGAAATTTCCAAAATGGCCGGTGACGAAAACCAAATTGGGCGGACCGTCCGCGGTCCGAGGAATCTGCGCCGCCGCGCCGATCTCCAGAACATTCCCCAATTCGGCCGTGGACCGACCCGACGTCCAGATGCCGCAGACGTAGTTTTCCCCCAGTCGCCGGAAATGTTCGCGGGCCAGGGCCAGGATTTGCGAACGTGACATTTCGGCACCAAAGACCTGCGCCAGGTTTTCAAGGGCCACGCGGCGGTGACGTCGCAGCACCCACCAACCAAGCATCCCCGCCCCGCGACCCAGGCGGAGGGCGATGAGCAACGGCAGTCGCTGGAGGATGGCGATCAGCATGCGAACGGGAAGAACTAGTAGAAAAACCATGTGCAGCGATGCGCCTCCGGAAGGCGCGCCCGGACCTTCGCCGGAGAATTCCCGCGAGAAAGAGGGAAGAATTCTCGTTTGTTTCCGGGTGATTTGTGCGTTTGCTTAAAAAAACATGAAATCTCTTGTCAGGAACCTCGGCGTTGGCTTGCTGTGGGCGGGGTGTGCGGTGGCCAGTCTGCGGGCGGAAACCAAGGTCGTCCTGCTGGCGGGCAGTCGCAGTCATGGCGCGGGCGAACACGAGTTCCGGGCGGGCTGCCTGCTGCTGGCGGATTGCCTCCGGACAGTGCCGGGGATGAATGCCCTCGTCATCTCGAATGGATGGCCCGCCGATCTCTCGGTGTTTGACGGCGCGGCGGCGGTCGTGATGTATGCCGATGGCGGACAGGGGCATCCCTCCATCCGGCCGGAACGATTGAAAATCATCGATGGATTGGTGCGCAAAGGTGTGGGGATCGGCGCCATGCACTACGGCGTGGAGGTTCCGGTGGGGGATCCCGGATTTGCGATGCTCCGCTGGACGGGCGGATATTTTGAGGCTTTTTGGTCGATCAATCCCACCTGGAAGGCGGAATTCAAGTCGTTCCCGCAACATCCCATCACCCGTGGGGTTCAGCCTTTTTCCATTGACGACGAATGGTATTACCACCTGCGGTTTGTGCCGGACTTGAAGGGAGTGACCCCGATTTTGAGCGTGCTGCCGCCGTCGACGACGCTGGATCGACCGGACGGTCCGCACAGCGGGAATCCCTTTGTTCGGGCATCGGTGGCCAAGGGCGAGGCGCAGCCCCTGATGTGGGCGTATGATCGGCCGGCCGCGGAAGGTGGCGGGCGTGGCTTTGGCTTTACCGGCGGGCATTACCACAAGAACTGGGGGCAGGCCGATTTCCGTAAACTCGCCTTGAATGCCATTGTGTGGATTGCGCACGGAGAGGTGCCGGATTCCGGGATCTCCGTGGAGCTTCCTGCGAGCCGCCTCCAGGCGAATTTGGATCCAAAATAAACTCCCGTATGGCCTTGCTGTTTGGTTGGAATTCGCTAACTCTGTGTCCGTACGGCGGTTATCGATTTCTCGGGGAATCTGGATTGACTTTTGTGCGCAAATTTCTAGCCTTGAGAGGTTTCACACCGCAAGCTTTGGTTAAACCATGAAGATTCCTGTTTCTTTCTCTCGCATCGCCTGGGTGGGCGTCGCGCTGGCCCTCTCGGTCCAATTGCTCGGCGCTGATGCCGGCAAGGCTGAGGTGACAGCGGTTCGGGGTATGGCCTCGATCAATGGGGCACCCGCCAAAAAGGGTGACACTGCCGGCACGGGGGCGCAGATTGCCACCGGTGCTGGAGGCGAACTCAGCCTGTATCTGGGCGTCAACGGCCCGAACGTCGTCGTCGGCGAGGCTACCAAGGTGACCCTTGAAGAGCTTTCTGCCGATACCTCCGGTCCGGAGGCGATCATCACGACGAAGATGAAGCTGGACGAGGGCCGGGTTTCGGGATTCGTCAAGAAGACCTCGGACCAGTCCACGTACACGGTCGTGACTCCGACCACCACGGCGGCCATTCGTGGTACGAAGTACATGGTGACGGCCGACGGCTTTGTCTATGTCTGGGAAGGTTGCGTGGATGTTATTTATAATGGCACTTTCCGCGACGAGAAGGACCGGGAGCGCTTGGGCAATCACTTCCAGGTCTGCGCCGGGCAGGCGTTTGATCCCAGAATTCCGGGAATCATCGTGAATCCGTTGCCGGAGCCACCCGTGGGTACCACCGGCCGGTTTGATGTGATACCGGTCGGACCGGACCGTCCGGTTTCTCCTGTGCAGCCGTTGCCGGCTCCGCCTGCTACTCCGCCGGAAGGTTGAGCGCACGACTGCTCGCAGATTTCGATTCAATTGTTTAACCCAGGGCGAGCTTCTCGCTCTGGGTTTTTTGTTTGTGGAGATGAACACCAAGCTCCCCGGGCGACGCCTGCCACCCCTGCCGCTGGTTTTGGGCGCCGGACTGGTGGTCCTGGCGGTCCTTCTGCCCTGGGTTTCCTTGAAGCTGGACGGGCACACGCGAGCCGCTCAGGTGCGATCCTCGGACATAAAAGCGTTCCACTCCAAGTTTCCTTCCTTTCGCGCCAACGCCTTGACCGAGGCAGATCAGTTACTCCGACGGTCGGAGGGATGGCAGCGGATCGATATTCTCCAACGTATCGAGTGGGTGAGTTTGGATTGGCGGTTTGGTTGGGCGGCGAGCCGTGCCCAGGCGCCGCACGTGGCACTGGTCCAGGTGGACGACGCCACGATTGCCCACCTGGGTGATGGCGATGTCATCCGGCGAACCGCCAGCGATGGGGTGAGCCAGCGTGAATTCTGGAACATGCCCTGGCCGCGAATGCCGACCTACGGTCGGGCCCTGCGTGAACTGCGGGCCGAGGGTGCCGTGGCGGTCGGTTTCGACGTGCTTTTTCAAGAATTGCAGCGCGAGGAAAGTCGCTATGCGATGGACCTTGAATTTGCGGACGAACTGAAAAGGCCCGGTGCCGCGGCAATTCTCGCAATCGCACCTGATGGCGACCCGGCCCCGCTTTTTCAACTCCAGGCCGCGGCGGTGGGCGGCGTGGAGACTTTCAAAGACGCGGATTCCGTGTATCGCCGTGTGCGGGCCTATTCGGATTTTCGGCAATTGAACCCGCAATTTGAACGGTTCGCGATTCAGCGTGCGTGGAAATTCAACCTGTCGAGGGACCAACAGGTGCTGCATTTGGAAACCGGTCCGCAGACCAATCGGGTGGTACAGGATATTGTGGTCAGCGAACCGGGGACGGTTCGTTTGCCCACGGGTCGATTCGCGACGGAATGGCCGCTCTTCATCACCAATCGTACCTGGCAGTTGGGGCTCGTGCTCGCGGCTTATCCCCTGGGATTGGATTTGAAAAGGTCCGGCATCGTGGCTCAGGAACTTTTGCTTCGTTCCACCAACGGTGTCGTCGTCCGGAGAATTCCCGTCGACGGGTTCGGCTGTTTTTCGGTCAACTGGTCTTTGACACTCAGTCATATCCACGAGTCGGGATTGATGGAGAAACTTGAAGACCTCATCCAGCGGGATGTGGCCCGCACCAACGCCATGGGCCCTCCGGACCGCGTCGCCACGAACAGACTCGCCGGGCGCATCGTGGTCATTGGTTCAATGGCCAGCGCGAAGTCCCTTTCGGATCAGGGAGCGACACCCTTGGACAGCACGGATTTTCTGGTGGGAACCCACCTGAACGTGGCCCAGCAGGTTCTGATGGATGAATCGGTTCGACGGCTGCGTTTCCGCTGGGTGGCCGCCCTGATGGCCTGTCTCGCCACGCTGGCGTGCTGGGTGACTTGGAATTTGCGCGGTGTTTGGTCTCCGCTGGTGATTCTGGCGCTGGGCGGGGCTTGGCTGTCGACCGCTCTCTGGGCGTTTCTGGCGCATCGATGGATGCTGCCCGTCGCGCATCCCCTCGTTGCCGGGTTGCTGCTGCCCTACGGCGCGATGGTCTCGGCGCGGGCCGTGTTCGAGCAACGCGAGCGTCACCGGGTCCGCTCCGTCTTCGCCAAAATGGTTTCGCCGGAAATCGTTCAGGAAATGCTGGGCAGCGGTCGCATTGAATTGGGGGGGGCGCGCCGGGAAGTCAGCGTCTTTTTTGCCGACGTCCGGGGATTTACCGATTTGACGGACCGCGCCCAAGCCGAAGCGGAGCATTACGTGCAGGAGCAGGGCATCACTGGAGCTGCTGCGGAGGAGTATTACGAGGCCCGGGCCCATGATGTTTTGGACACGGTGAATCTGTATCTGGGGGCGATTGCGGATGTGGTGAAATTCCATCAGGGAACGCTCGACAAGTATATTGGCGATTGCGTCATGGCTTTCTGGGGTGCCCCGGTGGCGAATCCGCGGCACGCGGTTTGTTGCGTGGTGGCGGCCATCGACGCCCAGCGCATCGTGGCCCGTTTGAATGCCGTGCGGGGGCGCGAAAATGACCGACGCACCACGGAAAATCGGGAGCGCCTGGAGAAAAAGCATCCCAAGCTGCCGCTCCTGCCCCTGTTGGCCCTGGGCACGGGAGTCAATAGCGGCGTGGTCACCGTTGGCCTCATGGGATCGGACGCCCATATCGTCAATTACACGGTTTTTGGCCGGGAAGTGAATCTGGCCGCCCGGTTGGAGGGCGTTTCGGGATATTCCCGGATTGTCATTGGGGACTCCACCTTCCGCGCTTTGGTGCAACACGCGCCGGCTTTGGCGAGGATGTGCCGCCCCTTGGAGCCGGTGCCAGTGAAGGGCTTTCGGGCGCCGGTCAAGGTCTTCGAGGTGCCTTGGCAGGAGTCGGAGGCGGTGGCCGCCGAGCAGTTGAAACTGTACCAGAGAACGCCGGAGTTGGCCTTCAACCGGCCGGCCGCAGACGAATGAAGGCCCGGGAACCACAGCGTCGCCGAAAAAACACCGACGGGCTGATTCGAGGCTTGTCTCCGGACGGGTATCGCTTTTGTTCAAAGCTTCAAAAATGGGTGTCATCAAATTTGGGACCGACGGCTGGCGGGCCGTCATCGCGGAAGATTTTACCTTCGCCAATGTGGACCGGGTGGCGCAGGCCACCGCGGACTATTGGAAGGCGCATCCGGTTCCGGGTGCGGAGAGGGACAAGGCCGTGGTGGGCTACGACCGACGATTTCTCTCGGATCAATTTGCCCGGCGGGTGGCGGAGGTGCTGGCGG
Source organism: Verrucomicrobiota bacterium (assembly GCA_043732975.1). Classification (GTDB taxonomy): domain Bacteria; phylum Verrucomicrobiota; class Verrucomicrobiia; order Limisphaerales; family UBA9464; genus CANIZL01. The sequence goes on along the minus strand of JAYTHD010000514.1, from coordinate 9,038 downwards.
GAAATGGATTTGTCGTCACCCTGACGGATCGCCCCACGCCGACGCCCAGCGTTTCTTTTGAGGTGAAACGGCAAAAGGCCATCGGGGGGGTGATGCTCACGGCGAGCCACAATCCACCCGCCTTTAACGGTTTCAAACTCAAGGCCTGGTATGGCGGATCGGCCGAGCCCGCCCAGTGCTCTGCGGTCGAGGCGTTGCTGGACCAGTCACCGGTTCAGGCGATGGATTTTCCCCAGGCGCGAAAGGACCGGAGGATCCTCCTGCGGGATGTTCGGGGCGCCCACTACGCAGCGATCAAGAAACTGGTCGATTTCCCGCGGATTGCCCGATCAAAATTGAAATTCGCCCATGAGGCCCTCTACGGGGTGGGGGCGGGTTGCTTCGACGAATTGCTGGCCGGAACCACTTGTCGGGTGACGACGATCAATGCGGCCCACAATCCGGGTTTTGGCGGCCTGAATCCCGAGCCCATCGCCCGCAACTACATCAATTCCATTCCGCTGCTGAAGAAACATCCCCACGATATCTGCCTGGTGACCGATGGCGACGCGGATCGAGTCGGCGGGTTGTTGGGGAACGGGGATCCGCTGACGACCCACCAACTTATTTGCCTGTTGCTGCGACATTATGTGAAGAATCGCCGGCAGACCGGTCGCGTGATCAAGGCCCTGACCACCACCAGCATGGTGGACAAGATGTGTGCGCGGATGGGGTTGGAGTTGGTCGAGACCGGTGTTGGCTTCAAGTACATTGCCAGTGAAATGATGAAGGGAGGCGTGCTGTTGGGCTTTGAAGAGAGCGGCGGCATCGGATTCCCCGGGCACATTCCGGAGCGTGATGGGATTGCGGCTGGACTCGTTCTGCTGGAAATGCTGGCCACCGAGCGAAAACCCCTGCCAAGGCTGCTCGCGGAACTGGAGGAGGAATATGGCCCCCATCGGTATGGACGGATTGATGCTCATTTTCCCCTGGAGAAGCGCGCTGCCTTGATGGAGCACTGCCGCACGCAGCCACCCGCACGATTGCTCCAGTCCAAACTTGCCGGCGTGAAGGCCTTCGACGGCGTCAAGTTTACCGCCGAGGATGGATCGTGGCTGATGTTGCGGGGTTCCGGCACGGAGCCCATTCTGCGCATCTATGCCGAGGCGCCATCGGAGGCTGGGGTTCAGGCGCTGCTCAAGCTTGGGGTGGCGACGACCCGAAAGATTCGCTGAACCGCCAAGCCGACTGGCGGTCGGCGCGGGTCTCGGGGCGTCAGGCGGGGCGAGGAGCGGATCCGCGGCCGCCGCGTTTTGAGGAAAGCAACTCCACCTGCTTTGCCGGTACCTTTACCGTGCCAACGAGGGGTTGGTCCTTGGCCATTCCGTGACAATCGCTGCCGCCGGTGGCGACCAAATTCAATCGGGTGGCGAGGGCGGCGTAGGTGGTGCACTGGCCGGCACTGTGCTTGGTGTGCCAGCACTCGAGACCGTCCAGGCCCACGGCGGCAATTTGCGGGATCAATCCGTCATTCCGATACAGGCCGGGATGGGCGAGGACAGCCACACCGCCCGCGGCATGAATCAGGTCGACCGCCGTGGCGGCCGCCATGCGCGCCTTGGGCACGAAGGCCACGCGGCCTTTTTTTAAAAACCGCTCGAACGCCGAATCGAAATCGTTGGCGAGTCCGCTGGCCACCAGTGCCCGGGCCACGTGGGGCCGGCCGGGGGAATTGCAGCCGGCCAGTGTGCTTACCGAATCGACGGTGATCGGCACGCCGGCACCGTTCAAGCGACGAACCATTTCGACGATGCGGTCCTGCCTCACCCGCTGAAATTTGCCCAAGGCCGACAGCAGGGCGGGATCTTCGGTATCGAGCCAATAACCCAGAATATGAACCTCGAGCCCCGCGCATTCCGCTGTCAGTTCCGTGCCGGGAATGAACTCAAGTCCTTCCTCGCCGCAGGCATAAGCCATCCGGCCACAGCCCTCGACAGTGTCGTGATCGGTCAACGCCACGATGTTGAGCCCGTTTTCCCTGGCCCGCCGGGCGAGTTCCTCCGGGGAAAAGGTGCCGTCGGAAAAAAAAGTGTGCAAATGCAGGTCCGCAACCCGGGGCGCCACCGTCGGGTGGGTGGCAGGTGTTTCCACGGGTGCGGGCATTTTCATACGGCGGTTCCGTCCTTGGCCGTGCGGGCGGGACGCAGGATTTCGCCTTTGATCTGGTCGAGAATGCCGTTCACGAATTTCCCGCTGTCACCGGTGGAGAATTTCTTCGCGATGTCAACCGCCTCGTTGATGCTGACGATCGGGGGGATGTCTTCGCGATGGAGCATTTCGTAGATCGCCAGGCGCATCAAATTGCGATCCACCACGGCCATGCGGTGGAGATCCCAGTTCTTCGCGTACTTTTTGATGCGTTCATCCAGGGCGGGCCGGTTTTCCAGGACGCCGCGGATCAGGGCATCGGCGAATTGACGGGTCGCGGCTTCCTCCTCGGTCGCCGGCGGGAGTTCCAGCCGTTCACCGTACATGGCGGCGTGGCCCCGGGCCTCCATGAGGGTGTTCATCCGGGTGCTGTCCCAGAAATGATCAATCGCCGCCGAAAGTTCGGCGGGCGTTGACGGCGGATTCATGTCCGCCTGAAACAGAAATTGCAAAGCCCGCTCACGGGCCTCACGGCGTTTGCGCATCGTCAAACCAGCTTGGCGGAAAGGATCGGTCGTGGAAAGGATTCGATGACTGCTGCGGATTCATGAGTCATGACCTACCGCAAAGTCCGGAGGGCAGGTGGAGTAACGCGGGTGAGGCGCTGACCAACAGGCGGTCAGGGACGCTGCGCGCGACACCTCGCTTGGGCCTTCGCACCGCCTGCACCGGGCCAGGACGGCACGGACGGCTGGGATTGGCGACAATATTTATTACGATTCACGCGGCACAAGATGCACCGATTCCGCTGCGAGAAACACGTTCACGGGGCTTCCGGGGACAAGCGGCCCGGGTGGACGCATCGACCGCGGGAGCTGGGCGATCAGGGGAAAGCCGGCGTCCAGTTCCACGCGCATCAGGGGAATGCCGGGATACACCGCCACGACCCGTGCGACCAACGGGCGGTGACCGTTGGGTGCTGGCTCACCTGGGCTGTGGATCCGCACGTCCTCGCCGCGAAAGCACACGGTCACTTCCCGAACTCCATCGGGCCGCCCAGTGGCGCGGATTCGGTTTGCGCCCACCTGCACCGTGGCGAGCCCGCCGTGGACTTCCAGGACCTCGCCCGGGAGCCGATTTTCAAAGCCGACAATCTGCGCCACTTCCGCATCCGCCGGTTGGTGGAAGACGTCCAGTAAAGGCCCGGCCTGGCGGATTCGTCCGTCACTCATCACCAAGAGGGCGTCGCCGAGCGCCAGGGCGTCCTGTCGGTCATGGGTGACGAGCAGGACGGGGACATCGCAGGCAGCCAGCAACGGGCGCAGTTCGGCGCGCAATTGCTCGCGGAGTCCGGCGTCCAGGGCGGACAACGGCTCATCAAGCAGCAGGAGTTTGGGTCGACAGGCCAGGGCGCGGGCGAGGGCCACGCGTTGTTGCTGTCCCCCGGATAGCTGTGACGGCAGGCGTTGCTTCAGGTCCGCGAGCGCGAAACGTTCGAACAGTTCATCGATCCGTTGGCGGCGTTGTTCCGCGGCGAGGTCACCCAGTCCGAAGCCCACATTGCCCGCGACGGTGAGGTGCGGAAACAGTGCGTAATCCTGGAAGACGAATCCGATGCCGCGTTGCTGCGGTGCCAGGCAGAGGTTTCGTCCAGCATCCAGCCACGTCTCGATGCCCAGACGCACGGTGCCCTGCTCGGGACGCTCCAGGCCTGCGAGGCAGCGCAGCAGGGTGGTTTTGCCGCATCCGGACGGGCCAAATAGCACGGTGACGGAATGCCCGCGCGCGGGCAGCTCCAGCTCAACGTGAATGGCCGCGCCGCCGGGGAACTGTTTGCGGAAGCGGGCGGTCAACGTCTCGGCCATGGCGGAAGCAAGGAACGTTGGCGTCCGTAGGTGACGGCAAGGACGCCGAAGGAAAAGAGCAGGAGGACCAGCGACGTCTGGTTCGCGGCCGCGTAGTTGAGCGATTGGACGTCGTCGTAGATGGAAATGGAGACGGTCCGGGTGACGCCGGCGAGGTTGCCGCCGATCATCAACACCACGCCGAATTCTCCCACGGTGTGCGCAAAGCTCAGGACCATTCCGGTCAGCACGCCCGGCCACGCCAGCGGCAGGGTGACCTTGAAAAAGGTCGCGAACTTGCTGACGCCCAGACACCATGAAATCTCGGCCAGCCGGCGATCCACCATGGCGAAGGCGCTGGTGAACGGCTGCACCGCAAACGGCAGACTGTAGAGCACCGAGGCCACGAGCAGCCCGGCAAAGGTGAAGGGCAGCCGATGGTTGAAGAGCGATGCATAAGCGCGTCCCAGCGGACTCAGCGGGCCGATGGCCAGGAGCACGTAGAATCCCAGCACGGTCGGCGGGAGCACGATGGGCAGTGCGATCAGCGCCTCGACGAGAAAGCGTCCGCGCCAGCGGGTGTTGGCCAGCCAATACGCCACGGGCAGCCCGATCACGACCAGCACGAGGGTGGTGCAAAAGGCGAGGCGCAGACTCAATGCGATGGCTTGTCCGTCCATGGGCTATTTCTTGTCGGGAAGGGAGAAGCCGCAGCGTTGGAGCACGGTGCGCCCGTGATCGGAGAGTACGAAATCCCGGAATGCCCGTGCTGTCGCGGGCTCCTTCGTCCACTTCAAAATGAGGCCTCCCTGATCCATGCGTGGATACGCCGACAACGGAATCTCCCAATACCGGCCGCGATCGCGCAGCGGCGGGGCAATGGCCAGGGACAAGGCGATAATGCCGATGTCCGCGGCGCTGCTCTGAATGAATTGCGCGGTTTGCGCGATGTTCTCGCCATAGACCAATTTGGGCTCCAGGGACGCATGGACCGCCAGCGCCTTCAACGCCGCGACAGCCGCCGCACCGTAGGGGGCGTGTTTCGGATTCGCGATGGCAATTCTGGAGACCGACGGCGCGAACAAAGACTGAATGCCCAGTTCCTCCACTTTGATTGCCGAAGTGTTGGGCACCCAGACGACCAGGCGCCCGACGGCGTAGAGAAAGACGTTGGTGTCCAGCGCGAGGCCGGCGCGGGCGAGTTTACGCGGGTACTCGACATCGGCGGAAAAATAGAGATCGAAGGGCGCTTCATTCAGCATTTGCGCGAAAAAATTCCCGGAGGATCCGTAGGTGATCCGGAGGGTCACGCCCGGGTGGTTGGTGCGGAATTCCCCGGCCAGTTCATCGAGCGCGAACTTTAGATCCGAAGCGGCGGCAACGGTGAGACCGGCAGCGCGGAGCGGGAGGAGGCAGAGGAGCGCCAGGAACGTGCGGGCGCACCACCCTTGGCACATCGGCATTTTCCATCGGGATATTTTCACCAGAGTGTCCTTCAACAAGTGGGGCAGGAGAGGGTGAGGCATTGGGATGTGTTCTGGCGAAGCGTCGGGGAGAATTGGGCGATCATTCTCCCGGGAAATCGGGCACGACCGGTACGGAACCCGCTTTGCGAAAATTGGCCACGCGAAGCAGGAGCGGATTCACCAGAGTGACATGACTGTCATAGAACAGTCCATTGAACCCGCGTCCGTGCCGCAGTGGATAGTGGCTCTCATCGGTAAACGGAAGCCAGGGCGGACGCGGCGGGGCGGGCAGGCGGGAATCGGCACAGCCGGGACTGCGGCGGTGATCCCACACCACAAGGAGTTCGGAAGCCCGGCGGACGAAGGCGTCCGGCTTCGCCATGGAGCTTCCCTCGCTGTAATTCATCCCGTAGCTGCACTGCCACTTGGGTTCGGTCGGGCATTTGAAAATGTTCGTGATGCCGAAGTAGGGGGAGAGCAGGCCGAGCTTGTGCCCCGCGCCGGGGATGCCGTCCGGCACTTGCGTCGGATCATAAGGCGCCCACCAGATCTCGTTCGGACCCGTCGGGGGCGGCGAATTCGGTCCCTTGCCGGAGGGCACGCCGGCCAGGCTGCCGTAGGGATCGTCGGGCGTGTCAGGGCAGTATCGATACGGCACGTTGAGGTCGCGGTGATCGGTGCGATAGAGGGCCAGGGCGATGCCGATCTGTCGGAGGTTGTTGAGGCAACGGGTCTGCTGGGCCCGGCCCTCGGCTTTGGCCAGCGCCGGCAAAAGCATCGCCGCCAGGATCGCGATCATGGCAATCACGACCAGCAATTCGATGAGAGTGAAGGCGTGTCGGCGGTCAGCTTCTGTTGGCGGATTCGTGTTCATAGAGGTTGTCCAGTGGTGGTCCATTCTCCGGTGTGGCGCGCGTCGTAACCAGGAAGTTCGCTGACTCGCCGGCGATGAGCCGGGCTGCGAAACAGACGAATGAGCGCGGCGATCCGGGGGTCGACCACCATCGATTCGGCAAAACAGAAATCGAGGGCTTCCTGGCGCAGCGGCAGGAAGTGGAGTCCGGCTTCCTCGGCGACGAGTTGGACGCACACGCCGGCGTCGGCCCAGCCGTCCCGCACCGCTTGTGCCACGGCGGCGTGTTGCCGCACCACCCGGCCCCGGGCGGGCTGGCCGTCCAGCAGTTCGTCCAGGCACTCCCGGGCACCCGAGCCGGTTTCGCGCAGCGCCCATCGGTTGGCCTGCCGCGCCACGGCGGAGCGTGAGCGGGTGCGGTTCTCCTTCGGCAACGCGATGCCTTCCTGCCAGTGCGCGACCCGCAGGAGTCGGCATCCGGTCCCCAGAGTACGGCGGACCGATTCCGCGTTGCGTTCCGGATGATTCGATGTGGAACGGTGGAGCCCCGCGATGTGCACCCGGCCCTGCTTCAACAAATCCAGCGCTTCCGTGCCGCTCCGCGGCAGCACCAGCAGGCGGAATCCACTTTCCCGGGCATATTCGGAGGCGTGCAGGCCGGCCGCCGGATCACAACACGCAACCACCAGGGTCGTCGCCGCAGTTTTTGATTCGCGGGTCGATTCGGTATCACGGGCCACGCCGCGCTCCCAGACGCCGTCGTGAGCCAGGACGTGGGCCGCCGGACCCTCCACGGGATAACGCAGCGGGTGTCCGCCCACCTCGGCCATCCAGTAGCGACCGTTCGCTTTACCGGGCGCCCACGCCCATTCCGGTCCGTGGACAGGGAGCGGGGCCAGGTTGCCGCCAAACAATTCCTCGACCGAATACTCCAGTGCGCGGGCCAGGGTCAGCGCGGCGGTGACGGACGGAGTAAGGCGCCGCCCTTCGATCGCACTGACCGTGGTGCGGGGAACGTCGGCGCGCCGGGCGAGTTCCGCCTGCGACCAACCCCGGCTCGCGCGGCGCTCGGCCACGGGATGATTCGTCGCAATTCGATATGACATGATCCTGCCATACAAGTGGCAGGATCCTATTTAGTGGTCAATGAGATCCGCCGATTGGGCCTCAGAGGCCGTGGAGGTGGCCGGTGGTACGAGAGTCCGCGCGAGTATCCCGCCCGGATTCATCGAGTCCCAATTCCAAATTCAGCCATGGATCGTCAGAGACTCGTTCCACCTTGCTTGTAGGCCTTCGGCCACAAAACCGGTGGGCCGAGAGTCTTCGCGAGGTACCCGCGTTTGGACAGCAACTTCGTCGCGGAGGTATAGCTCGCCGGGAGTCTCGCTCCACCTGGGGCTCGCTTCGCGCGAGCGGCCGGACAAAAGATCAAGGACCTCGGCTGCTGCGGTTTCCAGGTGGACGAGATGCTGCATTGATGCACTCGACGTCTTTTTGATCGGTTGGCGAAACTTTATCCCGGCGTGCCGGGTAGGAATCGCCTATGAGATCGAATTTTGCGCTCGCGACGGCGAGTTTGGCGACCCTGGCGTTTCTGGCAGTTCCGGCGCGGGGCGACACAGCGGACACCCTCGAACGAACCTTTTCCGTCAGTCCCGGCGGCAGCCTCCGGGTGGAGGTGGATTTCGGCGCGGTCGAGGTAACGGGCGGCGCAGGCAATGAAGTCACCTTGGAAGCCCAGCGAAGCGTGCGCGGAAGGTCGGCCGAAGCGGAGCGGAAGTACCTCGCCGAGCGCCCCATGCTCGCCCGTCGGGACGGGGATCGAATCACTGTCACCGCGCGGCGGACGGGGATGGGATTCTGGAATCCGGGAATGAAACTGAAGGAAGCCCGGTTCCAGTTGCGGGTGCCGGCCCGATTCGATGTGCAGATCGACGCCGCGGGCGGGCACATTTTTGTCTCGGACCTGACGGGTGCGGTGACGGCGCATACCAGCGGTGGATCGATCCACGCCACCTTGCCGCAACCCGTGCCCGGACCGGTCCGCCTGGAGACCTCCGGCGGTGGGGTCACGCTCAAGGTGGCCTCGGCCAGCGCCTTTGAGTTGGATGCCGCCACTTCCGGGGGAAATTGCCGCAGCGAGATCAGGTTGAGCCGGCAAACCAGCAATCCCAAGGAAGCGGATTCCTTTCGCGGTGTTTTTGGCACCGGCGGCCCCAGGGTTTTTCTACGCAGCTCCGGTGGGGGAATCCACGTGGTCCCGGCTGATCAGATTCCGTGATCGAATTGATGGCTCCTGAGGCGGGGGTGCCCGGAGTGTCAACCCCACCTTTCCCTCGGAAATCAGTGTCAGGCGCATAAGCCCAATGGCGTTGCCATGCTTGCGCTCCGGTTAGGCCCGCCGCGGCGCGGGCCGGAATCAGAATTCAATTCGCGTTCAATTCCATCGCCTTCCAGACTCCGGTTGCATGAATCAGATTGACCTGCAAGGCCGCGCTGCCGTCGTCACCGGAGGCGCCCGCGGCATCGGCCTGGCCATTGCCCATCGACTCCTCGCCTCCGGCGCCCGGGTGAGCTTGTGGGACATTGATGCCACCGCCCTGGCCGAATCCGCCCGGGCATTGTCGGCCGGTGAAAAAGTTCACTCTCTGGCGCTCGATCTCACCCAACCGGGCCAGGTCGATGCCGCCGCGCAGGCGACGCACGCGCACTTCGGTCGCCTCGACATCCTGATCAACAACGCGGGCA
>JAYTHD010000513.1:0-2625 GCA_043732975.1 Verrucomicrobiota bacterium | reverse complement strand
TGGGCCATCCTCGAAGGACGCCCGACGCTGTATCTGACCGACGACGCCCTTTACCCCGGACCCATCTGGCCCGTCGGGATCCTGCCGTATCAGGCCGAGCACCTCATCCCGGCCGCCGTCACGGAAACCGCCGCGGGCCTCCAGCTCTTGCGTCGACTCGGTGTCACACTGAACGAGCAACTGGCCCAGCGCGTCGTCCAACTGCCGGTGGAGGTGGAAATCTCCGCGGAAATTCAGGCGGTGAGCGCCTACAACAAATCCGAAGATTGCGTCATCACCGTTCGCGCCCGATCCCAGGACGGCTCGGTTCAGGAAGTGTGGAATGGCGCGTACTGGCAGGATACCCGGCCAGCGAACCCCTGGTCGAAACCGCGACCCGTCGAAAAGGAGGAGTTGCCAAGCGGTGGAATGATCACTCTGTACGACCGGCAAATTCAGGACCGGGTTCCTGGCTGGCTGGCTCCGCTGGAAGCCAAGCCGGATGAAATCAGCCGCCAACTCCGGTTGCGAGTGAACCGGCAGTTTCCCGAGAAGTTTACCGAGTGGGTGAAGAGCCTGCCCGCGGACGCCAAACTCGAGTTGAAGGGGGAACTGGCGTCCCTGCTCAACGAGGCGGTCGCCGGGTCGGTGCGCCTGGAGGCGACGGAGGCGGAGCTGGACTGGTTCGATCTCAAGGTCGTCACGGACGTGAGCGACACCTCGCTTTCGGAAGCGGAAGTCCAATTATTGCTGGCGGCGAAAGGCGGATTTGTACGCCTCACCGGCAAGGGTTGGTCGCGGCTCAAGTTTAATTTTACTGCCGAGGACGATGAGCGACTGGCGCGACTGGGACTCAGCCCGAATGAACTTTCCCACGAGCCCCAACGCCTGCACGCGTTGCAACTCGCCGATGAATCCGCGCGGCGCTTCCTGCCCGCCAGTCAGGCCGACGACATTCAGCGTCGGGCCGCTGAGTTGAAGGCGCGCGTCACGCCGGAGATTCCCCCGGAAGTGACGGCGGATCTCCGCTCGTATCAGCGCGACGGATTTCATTTCCTCGCCTATCTGGCGACGAACCGCTTTGGCGGCGTGCTGGCCGACGACATGGGCCTGGGCAAAACGTTGCAGACCCTGACGTGGCTGGTCTGGCTCCGGAAGGAACAGGCGCTGGCCGATCCGGCGAATCCGAAACCGGGCGCGACCCTGGTGGTCTGCCCGAAATCGGTGATGGACAACTGGCGTAACGAAACGGAGAAATTCACCCCCTCTCTGCGCGTCCGGGCCTGGAGTGCCGCCGAATTGTCCAGCATGCCGAAACGCATCGACGAGGCCGACATCCACGTCCTCAACTATAGCCAATTGCGAAGTCTCGCGGACAAGGTCACGGACATCCGCTGGCTGGCCGTGATCCTGGATGAAGGTCAATACATCAAGAATCCCTCTTCGCAAACCGCTCAGATTGCCTGCGCCCTCAAGGCCCGGTATCGGCTGGTGCTTTCCGGCACACCCATTGAAAACCGCCTGCTGGATCTGTGGAGTCTTCTGGCCTTCGCCATGCCCGGCGCCCTGGGATCGCGCACGCGTTTCACCCAGCTTTACGACGGCAAAAACGATCCCCTCGCCCGCCAGCGCCTGTCGTCGCGAGTGCGACCGTTCCTGTTGCGCCGCACCAAATCGCAGGTCGCCCAGGAACTGCCCGCGCGGATCGAGGAGGATCTGTGCTGCGAACTCGAAGGAGAACAAGAGGTCCTCTACCGCGCGGAATTGAAGCGGGCGCAGCAGATCCTGCTCAAGATCGCGACCGACAAACACCTCGCCGAACAGCGTTTTCACCTGCTGACTTCGCTCCTTCGACTTCGCCAGATCTGCTGTCACCCAGCCCTGCTAATGGGTGCGGAATCCGTGACCATTCCCGCCCGTCCCGAGGAGTCGCCCGAGTCGGAGACGGCGGACGCGGCGGACGCGGCGACCAGCCCGAGCCCCAGCCCCAAAAAGGTGGGCCGAAAAAAGAAGGCAGCACTCCCGCCACGAGTGTTCACGGCCAACAGCGCCAAGCTGGACGCCTTGTTGGAGACGCTGGAAACCCTGGTGTCGGAAGGGGCCAAGGCACTGGTGTTTTCGCAATTCATCGGTTTGTTGGAATTGGTGCAGGCGCCGCTCAAGGAACGCGGGTGGCGATTCTTTGTCCTCACCGGTGCCACCGAAAATCGCGGCGCACTCGTCGACGAATTCCAGACCTGCGAAGGCCCGGCGATCTTTCTTATTTCGCTGAAGGCAGGCGGCTCCGGCTTGAACCTGACGGCGGCCACCTACGTGATCCTGTTCGACCCGTGGTGGAATCCGGCCGTGGAAAACCAGGCCATCGATCGCACCCACCGGATCGGCCAGACTCAACGCGTCATGGCCTATCGACTCATCATGAAAGGGACCATCGAGGAAAAAATCCGCGCCCTGCAAAAATCGAAAAGCGCGCTCGCCAATGATGTCCTGGGTGAGGAAAAGTTTTCCCAATCGCTCACGCTTTCCGACCTGAAGTACCTGTTGGCGGATTGAACCCGAAGGATCCTTTGACCCCATTCCCTCGCCACATACGCTCGCTCCCATAGTGCCAATGAACAGAGTTCTCCCGCCAACCGGCGCCTGCGC
>JAYTHD010000512.1:0-8165 GCA_043732975.1 Verrucomicrobiota bacterium | reverse complement strand
CTGGCTGAGAACGAAACTTTCTGGGCCAAGATCGAAACCGAAACCCTGCCCCCCATCCTGGCCATCACTCGGCCACGCGCAGGCGCCCAGCCCCAGCCGACCTGGCTCGACAAAATCCAACAGTCGCTCCACTTGTCCCACGACCGCAACTCCGAAGCCGAAGCCACCGGTGCCCTCTACTCCCGCCCCCTCACCCATTGGGGCAAGGAAATCCAGAAAGCCGGGGATCTGGAAAAAGGGGAGTCCCACTTCGCCCTCGCGCGCGATTTGAACGCGGACAATGTGGTGGCGCGGATCAATTTGCTCTTCAACAAAACTTTTCGTGCGGGCCCGCAAAACTCCTTTGAGCCGACCCAGAACGCCCAGGACTTCTTCGGCGACAAAGCCCGCACCTGGGATCAGGTCCTGGGCAGCTACGGCCCGTTCGAAGAACCCAACCTGACCTATGCCCAAGGCCTCACCTTCCTGCAAAACCGCCTCTACCGGCAGGCCGCCGAAGCATTTGCCCGCGTGCAAGCCTTCTCCCCCGACCACCTCGCCAGCCGCCTTTGGCTCAGCCAATTGAACCTGCTGGCCAACCAACCCGACCGTGCCCTCCAGCAACTCCAGCCCCTCCACTCGGCCCGTGGAGTCGCTGCTGACGCTTCCTATTCATGGGTCGAGTCCGGGTTTACTCCACAGGCCGAGCAATCCGATCGCTTCAAACTCACCGCCACCAACCGCGCCGATGTTTTGAGCCTCGAAGCCACCGCGTTCTACCTCAGGAGCGAACCCGCCCGCGCCCAGGCCCTGCTCGAAAATGCCGCCACCGCGACCCCCGACGACCCCTACCTCCTCGCCCGCATCACCGCCGTTTACACCGAGCAAAAGGCCTACACCAATGCCCTGCAGAATATCCAGCGGCAGCTCAAACTCGATCCCCAAAACGCGGAAGCCCTACTCAACCAGGGGGCCATCCAGATCTACCTGAACGCCTATCCCGAGGCCATCGCCGCCATGACCCAATTGCTGACCCTCCAGACCAACAAACCCGAGGCCCTGCTCAATCGCGCCATTGCCGAGTTGCGGAGCGACCAACTCGACGCCGCCCAGCAGGACTACCAGGCGTTGCAACGCCAGTTTCCCAAGGTCGCCCAGATTTACTACGGCCTGGGCGAAATCGCCTACCGCCGCCAGGAAACCAATGCCGCCGTCCAGCATTACGAAGCCTACCTTTCCAACGCCATCCCCGGTCATGCCGAATCCAAGTTTATCGAAGCCCGCTTAAAGGAACTCAAAGACAAATTAAAAATTAAAAATTAAAAAGGCCCGCGGTCCAGCCGGCCTTTTGCCTTGGGCAGGGGTGATTTTGAATTTTGAATTTTGAATTTGCAATTGAGGATGCGCGTCACCCACGTCATTACCCGGCTCATCGTTGGCGGCGCCCAGGAAAACACCGTCGCCTCCGTGTTCGGGTTGGAGGCCAAACCCGGCCTCGAAGTCCAACTCGTGACCGGTCCCACCACCGGTCCGGAAGGCTCGCTCGAGCCTCTCTTCCAAAACCACCCCGGACTCCTGACCCACGTTCCAGAACTCGTCCGGCCAGTTCATCCGCTCAATGATTTCCTCGCCCTGCGCCGTTTGACACAATTGTTCAAAAGTCAGCGCCCCGATCTGGTTCACACGCACAGCGGCAAGGCTGGAGTTCTTGGCCGCCTTGCCGCCCGGCGCGCCGGTGTGCCGCTGATCGTCCACACCATTCACGGGCCGTCCTTCGGTCCGTTTCAAGGCGTGCTGGCCAATCAAATCTTCCTGGCCGCCGAGCGCCACGCCGGCCATGTCACCTCACAGTTCGTCGTGGTTGCCGATGCGATGACCCGGCAATACCTGGCGGCGGGCATCGGGCGACCGGATCAATACGCCAAAATCGTCAGCGGCTTCGATCTCGTTCCCTTCCTCGCGGCAAAAAACGATCTGGCCTTGCGTGCCCGGCTCGGCCTGTCACCGGACGATCTGGTCGTGGGTAAAATCGCACGGCTCTTCAAGCTGAAGGGCCATGACGATCTGTTCGCCGCCGCGCCGGAACTGATTCGCCGATGCCCGCAAATGAAATTCCTCCTCGTCGGCGGTGGCGAGTGGCGGGAACGGTTCGAAACGTTGGCGCAAACGCTCGGCCTGGAAAAGCATTTCGTTTTCACCGGCCTCATCCGACCCGACGAGGTTCCCGCGCTCGTTGGCCTCATGGACATCGTCGTTCACCTCTCGCGCCGCGAAGGATTGCCACGCGCCCTCTCCCAAGCGTTGGCGGTGGCGCGACCGGTCGTAGCTTACGACTGCGACGGCGCAGGCGAAGTTTGTCGCGACGGCGAGACGGGCTTTCTCGTTCCGCCCGGCGACACCCAGGTACTAACGAACCGTTTGCTCCAACTTGCAAAGGATCCAGCGCTGCGTGAAACCTTGGGCCGCCGCGGCCAAACTTTTGTGCGCGAGCATTTTTCCGCGGCGCGGATGGTGGATGAACTTCACGCCCTTTACCTTCGCCTGACGCAGGAGCAGCGATTGAGTCATTGAACCAAACCGGCGTCGCCCCCGATCCCTCGTCTGCAGCGCCATTGGTCACGCGAAAAGATTTTTCCTTTTTTCCCATGCAGGAATCAAGCCTGTCTGGCGACTCCCCTACAATGCCCGGATACCATTCCGTACAAATCGGGGTTGCCCTCAGGTGCAGAAACTGCGTTTATTATGTTGTAAATAGCCAAATCTGCGAACCGGGCGTTCGTAAATCCTAGGATGAACCACCAACCCACAAGCGCGAACCTTCGTGGCTGCCGATTTTCAGGGGGCGAATTCATGCGCTGCTCGCAGTTGGGAGTTTGCTGCGGGGTGATCAGCGCATGGATGCTCCATGCGGCAGCCGTGGAGCTGCCCGCCGGCTTTAATGCGTCATTGGTTGCTTCTGGCATTTCCTCGCCCACCGCCATGTCGTTCGCCCCGGACGGACGGTTGTTTGTCTGCCAGCAATCTGGTGAGCTCAGGGTTGTCGAGCAAGGGTTGCTGCTCACAGCACCGTTCCTCACCGTGCCAACCGATACCACGGGTGAACGTGGACTTCTCGGCGTCGCGTTCCCGCCAGGCTTCGCGACGAACCAGTTCGTTTATGTTTACTATACAGTGCCCGGGACGCCGCCGCACAATCGCGTGAGCCGTTTCACCGCCGCCGGCGACATCGTCGTACCCGGGAGCGAACTGGTCATCCTTGACCTGGATGGACTGGGAGCCGAAAACCACAATGGCGGCGCGATTCATTTCGGACTTGACGGAAAACTTTACGTCGCGGTCGGAGACAACGCGCAAGCCGCAAGAGCGCAATTCTTGGAGAATTTGTTCGGGAAGATTCTGCGTCTGAATCCAGACGGAACAGCACCCGCGGACAATCCTTTTTATCAGACGGCCACCGGCATCAACCGGGCAATCTGGGCATTGGGTTTGCGCAATCCGTTCACCTTCGCCTTTCAGCCCGGCACCGGCCGGATGTTCATCAACGACGTGGGAGAGATCACTTGGGAAGAAATCAACGAAGGGGCGCCGGGTGCCAATTTCGGCTGGCCGTTGCAAGAGGGTATCGCCGAACCCTCAGCACCCTATGTGAATCCGCTCCATGCTTATGAGCATGCCGGCGGCAGTGGGTGTATCACTGGCGGAACTTTTTACAATCCGACTGACTCCCAGTTCCCCGCGGAATTCGTCGGGCGTTATTTCTTCGCCGACTTCACCAAAGGTTGGATTCATTTCTTGGACCCAGCGGCGAGTAATTCCGTGTCCGGGTTTGCCAGCGGCATTTCTTGTCCGGTGGATCTGGCCACCGGTCCGGACGGCGCGTTGTATGTACTGGCGCGCACCGATGGCAGCATCCTTAAGCTGCGTGCAGATGAACATCCTGCCATCGTGCAGCAGCCGGCCAGTCTGGTCGTGCCACCCGGTGTCCCCGGGTCTTTCACCGTCGCCGCCTCCGGCAGCGAACCGTTGGGCTACCAGTGGAAGCGCAATGGCAGCGACATCCCCGGCGCGATCGAGTCGAGTTATGTGCTGCCATCCGTCGGCGTATCCGATAGCGGTGCAGTATTTCGCGTCGTGGTCACCAACGTCATCGGCAGCATTACCAGCAATCCCGCGTTGCTCAATGTCGTCACCACCCCGCCACCCGTCGTCAGCATCCTCTCGCCGGCAGCGGACGCCACCTATCGGGCCGGTGACACCGTTCAATTCGCCGGCTCAGCCGCGGTAAGTTCCAGCAATCCTTTGCCCCCCGCGGCCTACAGTTGGACGGTGGCTTTTCATCACGACGACCACACCCACCCGTTCCTCGGCCCGATTTCCGGGGTCACCAACGGGTCATTCACCATTCCCACCCAGGGCGAAACCAGCAGCGATGTCTTCTATCGGATCAGTCTTTCGGCGACGAACGCGCAGGGGCTGGTGGGAGGGGCGTTCGTGGACCTGTTACCGCGCACGTCGGTGGTGACGCTGGTCACTTTCCCTCCAGGCTTCAGCGTCACCCTCGACGGCCAGCCGACCGCGACGCCGGTTTCCTTTGCCGGCGTGGTGGGCATGACCCGGACCCTCGGGATCATTTCCCCGCAGTCGCTCAACGGCACCGCGTACGGTTTCCTCAAATGGTCGGGCGGCGGCAACCCTACGCACGAGATTTCCACTCCCGAATCGAACCTCACCTTTGCCGCCAGTTTTGTTTCCGCCACCGGGCCGCCGGTCTTGAGTCTGGCCCGGGCTGGCAATGAAATGGTCCTGAGCTGGCCGGGCATTTTCTCCGGCTACACCGTGGAAGCGTCGCCCTCGCTGACGCCGATCGTCCGTTGGCAAGACTTTGCCGGCCCGATCACGAACGTCAACGGCCAGAATCGGGCTTTCGCGGCGGTTGTCGATGGCGGTTTCTTCCGGCTGTTTGAACCCTACACGAACAAACCGCGATTGCAGTTGGAAGCTGGCGGCAACCAACTGATCCTCCGTTGGCCGGGTGAGGCTGCCGGATATGGGCTGCAGTCCACGCCTGATTTGGGCCAGTTCGCGGCTTGGTCCAACGTGAACGCGGTCGTGACGGTCAACAACGGCCTGCGTCAAACCACGGTGAACCTCGCGGCCCAATCGCAATTCTTCCGGCTCGCCAAGTTTTATCCCATCCCCCCGCCATTGGGCATTGCGCCGGTCGGGGATCAGTTGCTGCTTTCCTGGCCGTCCGACGCGGTGGGTTTTGTCCTGCAAACCACGTTCACGCCGTCGATTCCCTGGTCGGGCCTGTCCAATTCGATTTGCCTCACCAACGAACAAAACCAGTTGCGCCTCCCCTGGTCGCCGGCCAACCAGTTCTTTCGCCTCTTCAAACCTGGATCGTGAAATGGGTCGGTGGGGCGGGCCCCGTGGAGTAGTTGCTGGTGCTGGCGGTCCCACCGCAGGCGGCGAGATTACTCCACCGGGCGAGCGTCCCCGCGGGCCGTTCCCCCTGCGCGTTCAATTCAAAATGATGAATTCAAAATTAATAATGCCAGACGAACTCGGTAATGTCCTGGTTTGGAAAGCAGGAAAGCTGGAAGGGCTGAAATTTTTCCTGATTTCTTGAGTTCCAAGTATAATCGTGACCCACCACCGACGAACTCCCGCCGTGAACGCACGACTGGCTTTCTAATTTTCCATTTTGAGTTGATAATTCAGAACTTCCGCAGTGCGGTCTTGAGGATTTTGCCGGTGGCGTTGCGCGGCAACGCCGTCAGCACCGTCACGTGCCGCGGCACTTTGTAATCCGCCAGCTTTTCCCGGATCAATCTCAACAACGCCTTTTCGTCCAGCGTCGCGCCTTCCGTCATCGCCACAAACGCCACCGGTTGTTCCCCGCGTCGCGCGTCCGGCACTCCGATCACCGCCGCCTCCTTGATCCCGGGAAAATGGTGGATCACTTCCTCGATCTCTCGCGGATACACATTGATCCCGTTCACCAGCAGCATGTCTTTCTTCCGATCCGTGATGTAATAATACCCCTCCGCGTCCCGGTAGCCGATATCGCCCGTCAACAGCCAGCCGGCGCGCAACACCCGGGCCGTTTCCTCCGGGTTGTTCCAATAACCCAGCATCACGTTCCCGCCCCGCACGCAGACTTCCCCAACTTCGCCCGGGCCCAACTCCCGCCCGTCGTCGTCCTGGATGCTCACCTCCACATTCGGGACCGGCAACCCGATCGAGCCGGCCTTGCGCGCCCCATGCAACGGGTTCTTGGTCACCACCGGACTCGCCTCGCTCAGCCCGTAACCCTCGATCAGCGGGATGTGGTATTTCGCTTCAAAATCCCGCAGCACCTGCACCGGCAACGGCGCCGCCCCGCACACGCAAAGCCGGAAGGGTAGTTGCAGCGGGCCGGGGAAATGGGCGAGGGTGCGATAGAATTGTGGAATCGCGGGCAGGATGGTCGCCTGGCGTTGGACGATTTCCTTGAGAATGTGGTGCGGCTGCGTCAGCGACCGGACCAGCACCAGCGAGCCGCCCACGATCAGCGGCAGCAACATCCCGACGGTCAGCATGTAAGTGTGGAAGAGCGGCAGCAGCACGGCCACGCGGTCTTCGTGCACGGATTCGAGGACCAGGCGGCAGCTCTCGACGTTGTGGAGCAGGTTGCCGTGGGAAAGCATCGCCCCCTTCGGATGGCCCGTCGTGCCCGAGGTGTAAATAATGACGGCCAGGTCCGATTCTTTGCGGGGAGAGGATGGAGAATGGCGGATGGAGGATGGCGGGTTTTTTCCATTTTCCATCTTCGATTCTCCATCCGCGTCTTTCCGCCGGCTATCCCCGCTCTCAAAATCTTCCACCTTCAACATTCTTAACGTCGGTCGGGCGGCGACCAGTTCGGGGTGATGCCCGCCCAGTTCTTCATCCGTGATCAAGACCTCGGCCCCGGAGTCCGCCAGCACGTAAATCACTTCGGCGGGCTTGAGGAAATTGTTAATGGGCACGACGACGGCCCCGGCGTTCACGATGCCGAAAAATGCGGGGATGAATTCGGGACGATTCTTGAGCCAGAGCCCGACGCGGTCGCCGGGTTTCACGCCGAATTTTTCCACGAGTTGCCGCGCCACGGCCAGCGCTTGGTCGTGCAGCACGGTGTAAGTAAATTCCTGTTCACCCCAGAACAGCGCGGTCTTTTGGGGACGTTGCTGCACGGAATGCGTGAAGGCGGTGGCGAGGTTCATGGTGGCGAGCTTAGCGGGGTGGGGGCGAGTCGGCAAGCGGGCAGTGGGTCGGGCAAGGCAGCCGAGGATGGTTTGGGGGTAGGGGATGGAGAATGGAAGCTGGCACTCCGGTTTGGCTAACTTCCATCTTCGATCCTCGACCCGCCGTGCTCGCGACTCTATCGGACTCCCCGCGCTCAATTCCAGCACGTCGCGGCAGGTCCTCGTCCTTCCTCCGCCCATCCTTTACCCCGCACTTGGCACTTGGCCCCCGCGACCGCATACTGCCGGCGTGATTGACTCTGACGCAAAGCTCGCCGCCTTCCTCCCGACCGTTCGCGCCGCCGCCTGGATCGTGGTGGATACCGAGGCGGACAGTTTGCACGCGTATCCCGAAAAGGTTTGCCTCATCCAGATCACCACCGTGGCCGGGGACGAACTGGTGGACCCGCTCGCGCCTATTAATCTCGACGCGCTGCTCGACGCGCTCAATGCCCATCAGCTGATCATGCACGGCGCGGATTACGATTTGCGGTTGTTGCGCAAACACCACGAGTTCGTGCCGAGCGCCATTTTTGACACGATGCTCGCGGCGCGATTGCTGGGGGAACGCCAATTCGGACTGGGCGCGCTGGTGGAAAAATTCCTCGGCGTAAAACTGGAGAAGGGTTCGCAGAAGGCGAACTGGGCGCGCCGCCCGCTGACCGAACGCATGGAGGCCTACGCCCGGAACGACACGCATTATCTCAAGGCCGTGGCGGACCGGTTGAAATCGGAACTCGCAGCGAAAGGCCGGCTCGCGTGGCACGAGGAATCCTGCGCCCGGCTGATTGACGATTGCACGCGCGTCAGGCCGCCGGACATTGATTTCGTCTGGCGCGTCAAAGGCAGCTTCAAGTTGAGCCGCCCCGCACTCGCGGTACTGCGCGAACTCTGGCAATGGCGGGAAACCGAAGC